>JAIRLV010000061.1 GCA_031259185.1 Elusimicrobiota bacterium
TCAACACGCCCTAGTCTGCTACACTACATAGTAGGAAACTTTTTATAAAAAGCTAAAATTTCAAATACAACATTTAACAACAGCCGAACACGTGAAATTTTTCAACGCTTTTTATAAAATGTTTCAACTGTCTATTCCGTTAAGGCAGACAATAAGAAAGAGAAAAAAAAATAGAAAGAAAAAAAAAGAGAAAGAAAAAAAAGAGAAAGAAAAAGTAAATGCTAAATGAGAAGTGTATATTTTTAGTTTTTAAAAACTAAAAATAGCACTTCAATTGCGACAAAGTTTTTGATGTATCGTTTTAAGATAATAATAATGTGTTAAGATAAAAACAAATAAAAACTTTGTCGGTATTAAAGAACCAAAAGAAAGAGCTCGTGTTTAAAGTCAAGAAAAAAATAAAAAATTTAGTAACAGCGGAATAACATTATGCCTTTGTCAAGTAAAAACTTAGCAAGCAAGATATAAAGGATTGACGGAGCAATGTTCTTTCAAATAATAATAATTATCAGATTTTAGTATAGAGCAAGCAACTTTTAATAATTTATTGGAAATATTATTTAATGCAACAGCCTTAGCCTTACCTTCGTTTTATTTTTTGAGGTAATACTCTAATTAGACTTAATAAATAAAAAAATAGAAATACTAGAACATCAATGATAAATTAAAATTAAAATTAAAACTAAAATAAAATTAGTCAAAAATTATAAAAATTAGAACGAAAGCGCTGATCAAATCTAATCATACTCCAGCCTTTAAGGCTATCTAGCGAATAAGACACAACGCTTTTGAGCTCTAAACTCTCCTCTGCTGTTACTAAATTTTTTATTTTTTCCTTGACTATTAAACATGGTCTCTTTTTCTTTTTGCTAGTCAAGAGCCATAAAAATATTACTTTAATTTAATATTATTTTTTACTTGAAATATATTATAGATTATGTTAAAATATTTAAATTTTTCTAACTTCTTTACCTACTAGCACCTTTAAAATTTGTCTCCAGCAAGACACATAAAGCTTAAAAGAACTTTTTTAATGTTGCAAAACGCAAAAAAGTACTAACAATTTTCACTATTTTGAACTACTTTAACTAAAACTTATACTGATATTTAAATTTTTTAATAAACTATATTTCGTAAATAATAAGGATTAGTATTGTTGACAATGGATTAGATAATTTAGTAAAATTAACAACAATTTAAAACAAAATTTTCACAAGTTAATCTATTATTCCTAATTTTCGAATAAATTGTTGTATTTTCATTCCTTATTCGTTATAAAATAATTATCAAAATTTAATAATCTTAAAAAAGTTTAACGTTTTTTTGAAAATGAAATGCCGTACATCAACATTAATATACAAAAAAACTATTTTTTTATTTTTTACTTGACAATGTCATAATATTCACTCTATTATCTTTATATAAAGTAAATATGTTTTATAATACTGTAAAAATTTAAAAACTTTTATTATATAAAATGCTACTATAAATAGAAAACTTTTTAAATCTTATGAGTATAATTGTTATTTCTATTTAAAAAATTAATGAGAAATAATCCGTTACTATAAACGATAGCCTTATTCGTTACATAGAATTATTAAAAAAACACCTAAATCTTAACTGACTTGTACTTGATAACGTTTCAATGTGGAGGTATTAAGTTTTTATTTTAAGATATAACTATAGGCTTTTTAATGAGAAAGCTAGTATCCTTATATCTTTACAATATATCTTGTTCTTATTTTTAATTACTTTAATTATAAAGGAGCTTTAAAAAAAATGCTAAAACGAAATAAAATGATTACAGATGGAAATGGTGCGGTTGCTCATGTGGCTCATGCAACTAGCGAAGTGATAGCAATTTATCCAATCACTCCTTCGTCACCTATGGGAGAAACTGCGGATGAAAAGACCTCAAGAGGTGAAAAAAATATATGGGGGACAATTCCAAAAATTTCAGAACTTCAATCAGAAGGAGGAGCAGCTGCGGCAGTTCATGGAGCTTTAAGTTTGGGTGCAATGGCGACAACTTTTACTGCATCTCAGGGACTTCTTTTGATGATACCAAACATGTATAAAATAGCTGGAGAGTTAACGCCAACAGTTTTTCATATAGCTGCTCGCGCGATTGCAGCTCAGGCACTAAATATTTTTGGCGATCATAGCGATGTTATGGCTTGTAGAATGACAGGGTGGGCAATGCTTGCATCTAGTAATGTTCAAGAAGCTATGGATATGGCTTTGATTTCTACAGCAGCGACTTTGGAAGCAAGGGTGCCATTCATTCATTTTTTTGAAGGATTCAGAATTTCTCATGAAATACAAAAAATTGAGGAACTGACTTTTTATGATATAAGGCAAATGATTAATGATGAATTAGTATTGGAACATAGAAAAAGAGGCTTGACCCCAGATAGACCTAAAATAAGAGGAACATCACAAAATCCAGATGTTTATTTTCAAGGACGAGAAGTTAGCAACAAATATTATATTGCTTGCCCAGATATAGTGCAAAAATATATGAATAAATTTTATGCAATTATTGGTAGGCAATATCACTTATTTGATTATGTTGGCGCAAAAGATGCTGAAAAAATTATAGTTGTAATGGGTTCTGGCGCAGAAGTTGTTCATGAAACAGTTGACCATTTAACAAAAAAAGGAGAAAAAGTTGGATTGCTAAAAGTTAGATTATTTAGACCTTGGGAAACAGAAAGTTTCATTGATGTAATTCCAGAAACTGTAAAAAAAATTGCAGTATTGGACAGAACAAAAGAACCGGGATCGCTAGGAGAGCCACTTTATGAAGATGTGCGAACTGCTATTGGCGAAGCTATGGAAAAAAAGATTAGCAAATTCAAAACTTATCCAAAAATTATTGGCGGAAGATTTGGGCTTGGTTCTGCAGAATTTACTCCGGCTATGGTAAAAGCTATTTATGATAATTTAGATT
>JAIRLV010000166.1 GCA_031259185.1 Elusimicrobiota bacterium
AAATGAATTTTCAAATTCTGTATATAAAAATTCATGGATTAAATTCCCAAATTCAATACTATCAATATTTCCCGTATTTTCATTGCTATCAAAATTTTTTTAAAAAATATCATCTATATTCAACTTTTTCCTTAAAAAATATTCCTTCGGATTTTTATCAAAAAGACTTAACTCTGAAACAGAATAAAAATATTTTTTTTTGTCTAATTCTAATTTCAATTTATTTTCTTTTAGGTAATCATCAAAAAAAAATTTTTTTTTAGTACTTTGAATCTCACTTTGATTATCAATATATTTATCAATTGGAATTTGTTCCAACATCCCAAAACTTTTGTTTGTCTTGTCATAATTTTTAGAGTCAAGTTTTGGTTTCAATTCTACAAATTTTGAAAATTTTTCATTTACAATAAAATGCTCATCAATTTTATCAAAAATTTTATTAATAAATTTAGGGTATTTTAGCTCATGGTTGGATTTTTTTTCAGCAATACAAGAAATATAAAGCGATTCCTTGCTCCTTGTAATACCAACATACAACTTTCTTTCATCTTCTTCTTCGCTATCAATTTTTAATTTTTCTTCTAAAAAAAGCTTGTAAAAATCTTCTCGCTCTTCCAATTGCTTTTTGTTTGAATATTTTATAATAAATCCTTTTTCTCTATCGAAATGAAATATATTTTGTTTATTTATATTATCTTTTAATCCAGCTAAAAAAACAACTGGAAATTCTAATCCTTTTGAAGCGTGAATCGTCATAAGACACACAGCGTCATAATCATTTATCTCAACTATATTTTCAAAAACGCTAAAATTAGATTCTTTTAATTCGTCAAAAAATTGCAAAAATCCATTAATACTTACAAAAAAATGCTCTTTTTCATATTGATTTATTAAAAATTTAAATTTTTCTATTCCTTCAATATTTTGTAAATATTTATCTTTATTAAAATCTCTAAAATATAATTTCACTATGTCTTGTTCTAATATAAAATCAAAAATTTTTGCCAAATTTGCTTGGTTTTTAAAGTAAAACGCTATAATTTTATTTATAAAACCCAAATATTTTTGAATTTTTTCTTTAATGTCGCTAATCAAACTCAAATCATTTTTGCCAATATCTTTTTCTAAAAATTTTTCTAAAAATTTGAAAATTGGTATTGATTTTTTTGTAAAAGAATCGTTTACGCTAATATCAAAATTTTTTACAATTATAAGTTCTTGTAATGAAAAACCAAAAATTTCATTCGTCAATAATATAATATTTGCTTCATCGTCCTCTAGATTTGCCAAAATTCTAAAAATACTTAAAAAAAATAATATTTCATCTCGTTTTAAAAATTCTGAACCGCCGAACATAACAAAAGGAATCTTTTTTATTGCAAATTTCCTAGCATAAAGCAAATAATTAGTTTTTGTTTTAAAAAGAATTTTTATATCTTTTGGCGCATATTTTTTATTTTTTAATAGAAAAGCTATACTTTCAGCAATAAATTCTGCATCTTCTTCATAATTTTCTGCTAAAAAAAACTGGATTTTTTCTCCGTCTATTTTGTTTTCTTCTGGAATTAATTTTTGATAGATTTTTTGATTTTTAGATTCTAATCTTTCCAAAAAATAAAAATATTGGTTTGTGAATTCAATTATATTTTTGGTTGAACGAAAATTTTTTGATAAGGTCAAATTTACCTCAGCCTTGTAAACTTTATAGTCTAGCATGTTTTTATAATTTGCATTTCTAAAACTATAAATAGATTGTCCTGTATCTCCAACAATAAAATAATTTTCTTTTTCTTTTTCTTTTTTTAAAGTTTCATTTTCTTTATTATTTTTAGATTCTTTTGAAATACATTCTTTTATTTTTTTTTCTTTTATAGCTTTACTCAATTTTCTCAAAACTAAATCTTGAGCGTCATTTATGTCTTGATATTCATCTACGAGGATGTAATCTAAATCTTTGACATATTCTTCCAAAATATCGGGATATTCAAAAAAAATTTTATATGTATATCCCAACAAGTCGGCAAAAGTCACAAAATTTTGACTTCGCATATAATTATCAAACGCTTCATAAAGATTAGCAATAATTTCTGCCGCATCAAAAGTTAGATTATCGGTTTCTAGATTAATTAAAGACTTTTTTGTGATGTTAATAAATCTTTCTGGAGAAATTAATCCTGCCTTTAGACTCTCAATAAACTTATAAATCTCTTTTAATAAATCCTTAAAATTTTTTTTTAAATTTAATTTTGCAAATTTACCAACATAGTCTAAATTATCAAATTTTTCCAATCCCAATTCCAAAAACTTTTTTTTTGCTTGCGTTTCTTCTATAATTTCAAAATCATTATTTAATTTAATATTTGTGCTCAAAATATTATCTTTCAAAAACGAATTTGCCCAAGCATCAATCGTAAAAATTCTAGCTTGTACAATAATTCTTTCAATTTCATTATCATTCAAATACCTAGCTCTGTATTCAAAACCTTTTAAATTTTCTTTCAATCGTTCCTTCATTTCGTCTGTAGCCCTATTCGTGAATGTAACCGCCAAAATTTTTTGCACAGCAACGTCTATTTCATATCTTTCTAGTAAATTTTTCAAAATATACAAATATCTATTTATCAAAACGAACGTTTTGCCACACCCTGGTCCAGCTGATAAACAAATAATTCCATTAATTGTTTCAATTGCTTTTTTTTGTTCATCTGTAAACTTTATCATAATTAAAATCACCTAAAAATAAAAAAGTTTTGAAAATTAATTATTATATATCATATTTTAATATATTTCATATAATTTAAAAATAATATTTTATTGGCTAGTCTATGAAGTGTTGACACAATTTAATAAAACAAAGATAACCCAAACCAATATAACTAAATATCTAATTTATCATAACGAAACATGTTCTACAGAACTCCTTTTTTCTACGAAAGCTAAACTATTGCTCAAAACACGTTGCGAGCAAGGATAAAACTTAAAAATTACTAAAAAAAGTTTTTTTCTCTTTTCTCTTATGATCGCCTTTTCTTTTCATTGCAAAAGAGAAGTACCGTTTTTGTTTTTTTTTATTAAGGAAACAAATTTTTTTATGTTCTTGTATATTAAAATATAAATAAATAAAAAATAATATATATAAAGTAAAAGACTGATAGTTTAGTGTATCAGAAGAACTTTTTTCATTGCAAAAAAGAGATAAGTAAAAAAAACTAGTCCACTCCTCTCGTAAGAGGAATAAAATTTTTAAAAGCTAAAATTTCAAATACAGTATACAATTAGGGTTATAGCGACAGGACGGGCAAGCCCTGTCGTCGCCATTTAATTTTTAAACGCTTTTAAAAAATTTTTTCTGTTTTGAGAGGAGCGACCTAGCCTTAATTTGCTACGACGGGACTTGTCCGTTCTGTCGTATAATATAAAGAGTAATGCTAAGAAAAGAACATAGAAAAATTTGTTTCTTTATCAAAGAATAACAAAATTATTTTGTCAAAGCATAAAAAAAAAAGAAAAGAAATCTCTATTTTTGTTTTTTTAGCCAAGGCATCATTTTTCTCAATTCTTCTCCCACAATTTCTATTTTTTCTTTTTTTAAGTCTTCTCTAGCTTTAATAAAATTTGGTCTTCCTTTTTTGTTTTCTTCAATCCAAGCTTTCGCAAATGTTCCGTCTTGAATATCTTGTAAAATTTCTTTCATAGCTTTTTTAGAAGCTTCGTTTATTACTCTTTTCCCTGAAACATACTCGCCATATTCTGCTGTATCAGAAATAGAATAATTCATGTTTCCAATCCCGCCTTCAAATATCAAATCAGTTATCAATTTTAATTCATGCAGACATTCAAAATAAGCAATTTCTGGCTGATATCCAGCTTCAAGAAGAGTTTGAAAGCCAGATTTTATTAATTCTACGGCACCTCCACAAAGAACTGCTTGTTCTCCAAAAAGATCGGTTTCAGTTTCTTCTGCAAATGTCGTTTGAATAACTCCGCCTCTTGTTCCACCGATTCCTTTTGCATATGCCAAAGCTATATTTAAAGCATTTCCTGTCGCATCTTGATTTATCGCAACAAGGCACGGAACGCCTTTTCCTTCTGTATATTGCCTCCTAACCAAATGCCCCGGTCCTTTTGGAGCAATCATAGCAACATTGACATCTTTTGGAGGATTTATTATTCCAAATCTGATGTTAAATCCATGAGCAAAACCTAACGTCATCCCTGATTTTAACGATGATTTTATTTCTTTTTCATACAATTCGCCCTGTGTTTCATCTGGCGTTAAAATTTGTACCCACGCTGCTCCATCTACCGCTTCTTTTACGCTCATCGGTTTCCAACCGTCTTCTATTGCTCTCTCCCAACTCGCTCCTCCATTTCTAAGACCTACAACAACATTGAAACCGCTTTCTTTTAAATTCAATGCATGTGCATGCCCTTGACTTCCATAACCAATAATAGCTATTTTATTTTTATTCAATAAATTTACATCTGCATCTTTGTCATAAAAAATTTTTACCGCCATTTTTTCCATAGCCTCCTAAATAGTTTATAATTTTTTTATTTTATATCTTATTGAAAAAAAAATCAAGATATTTGACTGTGTTAATCTAAAAAAACTGATTTTTAAAAAATTCTTATAAAAATAGAGTGTAAATTAAAATTTTTTGATATTTTGAGGTTTCACTTATCTAATCTAACATTTTATATTTATATTAAAAAATGTTATTTTTTAATTAAATTAATTCTTTATAAATAAATATTTTTATTTTTATTAATTAAAAATTTTTAAGTTAGATAAAAAATTAGACTTCATCCTCCGTATCAAAAGACGAATAATAATAAGGAGTATAAGCTTCAAACTCTCCTGCGCAAGTATCGACAATTTTGAAAACAGGTTTAATATTCAATTTTATTCTCTGCTTTCTAACCTCATCTTCATTAATATTGAAAATAATTGCTAAATGTTTATCCGAGAAACCATTTTGTTTTGCTTCAAAAAATAATTCTTTATTTTCAAAAAATTTTTTTACTCCTTTTATTTTTATAGCATTTTCAAAATCAACAATTTCTTTCATTTGATACAAAAACCAATTATCGATACCAGTTAAATGATTTATAGTTTCAATACTCCATCCCAATTTTAAAGTTTCTCTAATATGATAGTATCTTTTTGAAGAAGGTTTTGAGACAAGATTTTTTAAATTATGTTCATATTCTAATCTTTCTTTATCGTCAATATTTTTTCGCAAAATATTATTCAAAAATTTTTCCTGTCTATCTTGAATGAATCCCGAAACATTTGTTTCTAGGGATCTCATCCCTTTTTGAAAAGCTTCCTTAAAATTTCTGCCAATTGCCATAATTTCTCCAACAGACTTCATAGAAATCCCTAATATATCATCGGCGCCTTTAAATTTTTCAAACGTGAACCTAGGAATCTTCACAACACAATAATCTATAACTGGTTCGAATGAAGCGGGCGTGTCTTTTGTTATATCGTTTTTTATTTCATCTAATGTGTATCCAATTGATAATTTTGCAGCAATTTTTGCAATTGGAAAGCCAGTCGCTTTTGAAGCTAAAGCAGAGCTTCTAGAAACTCGCGGATTCATCTCAATAACAACCATCCTTCCATTTTCTGGATTCACAGCAAATTGAATATTTGAACCACCAGTTTCAACACCAATTTCACGAATAATTTTTAATGCAGAATCTCTCATCTTTTGATATTCTTTATCAGTCAATGTTTGAATAGGAGCGACTGTTATACTATCTCCCGTGTGAACCCCCATAGGATCGATATTTTCTATAGAGCAAACTATAACAACGTTATCATTTTTGTCTCTCATTAATTCCAATTCATATTCTTTCCAACCAATAACAGACTCTTCTATCAATATTTCTGAAATTGGACTAGACTTTAGTCCATAGATTGCTTTATCTATAAATTCCTGTTTATTATAAGCAATATCTCCTCCTGTTCCACCAAGAGTAAAACTTGCTCTTATAATCAAAGGATATATTCCAATCTCATCTGCAATTTTTTCTGCTTCTTGTACATTGTATGCAAAATCACTTTTTGGCAAATCAAGCCCTATTTTTTGCATGCATGAACGAAATTTATTTCTATCTTCTGCCTTTTTTATTACATCATACTTTGCGCCAATTAATTCAATATTGTATTTTTGCAATATATTTTTTTCAAAAAGCTCTACTGCTACATTTAATGCAGTTTGTCCACCAAGTGTTGGAAGTATTACGTCTGGTCTTTCTCTTATTATTATTTTTTCAACAGTTTCTACATTTATAGGCTCAATGTAAGTTCTATAAGCAATTTCTGGATCTGTCATAATTGTAGCTGGGTTTGAATTTACAAGTATCACTTTATAACCTTCATTTGTCAAAACTCTACATGCTTGTGTTCCAGAATAATCAAATT
>JAIRLV010000214.1 GCA_031259185.1 Elusimicrobiota bacterium
TTAGACACCAAAAATGAAAATCTTAATGGCATTATTTTAAGTAAACATCTTAAAATCTGTATTGATATTGCTAATGGTTATAGTCAAAAGTTTGCTAAGTACGTTAGTTCTATACGAGAATTATTCCCTGAAAATGTTATTATGGCAGGTAATGTGTGTACTACAGAAATGACTCAAGAATTAATTTTAAGTGGTGCTGACATCATAAAGTGTGGCATCGGCCCTGGATGCTTTATAGCTGGAACACTAATTAAAACGATTCTTGGATTAAAATCTATTGAAAATATAAATTTAAATGACTATGCATTAACACATAAAGGACATTATAAAAAAGTTATTAAACTTTTTAATAGAAAAACTAAAAAATTAATACAAATAAATAATTTTAAATCTACTGAAAACCATGAATACTATGTCATTAATAAAGAAGACAAGAAAAAAATTACAGAACAAAATATTTCTCAGTATGCTTATTGGATTTCTGCAAAAGATTTAATAAAAGAAAAACATTTATTAGTAAAAATAACTAAATAATAAAAGGTGGATTTGGTTGTGGACTTAATAAATGAAATAAAAAGAAATGGTGTACTTTTAATTAAAGTAGAAAGAAATGAAGAAAATAAAAGAGAAAATTTATATTATTTTAAAGATGGCTCTATTATTACCGCAATGGAATTTTTTCCAGGAAAATTAGAAATTAAATGTCATGGTTTGAATGAATGGTTTGAAAGAAAATGCTTTCAAAAATGTTGGTTATATAATAAAAAGTATTATTCAAATAAATATCATGCTATTTATAATAATTCTTTTAAAGGAAAACATCATTCTGAAAAAACAAGAAAAAAAATAAGTGACAAAGCAAAAGGAAGATATGTTGGGGAAAAGAATCCAATGTATGGCCGATCTGTTTATTCTGTTTGGTTAGAAAAATTTGGAAAAGAAAAAGCAGATGAATTAGAAAAAATAAGAATTAGTAAGCAAAAATTATTTTATGAAAATGAGACTGAAGACCAGAAAAGAATTAGAAAGTTAATTTCAAGTAGGGGACAAAAAAGAGCTTTTAAAAATAATCCAGAGTACTATAGAAAAATAAAAAGAGATGCAGGAAGAGTTTCTTTTAAAAGTGGATCTAAATTTCAAATAAATAAATTTGAGCAAAAAGTTCTTAATTGGTTATTATCTCATAATTTAAAAGCTGAATTTTCTCCTATTATTGGAAAATATCAATATGATTTTATAATACATGGAAAAAGAATTTTAATAGAATGTCAAGGAGATTATTGGCACTGTAATCCGAAAATCTATGGAAATAAAAAGTTTAGTGAGCTAAGAGATATAATTAGATCTAAAATATTTTCTGATTTAAGAAAAAAAATATATGCAAAAGAAAAAAATTTTAAATTACTAATAATTTGGGAAAAAGATGCTAATAATAATGATTTTTCAAGTTTAGGAGAATTAATTGAAAATTGAATTTTTAGAAATTTATGAAAAAAAAGAGATTTTATTAGATAAAGAAGTTGTTGTATATGACTTTGAAGTAGAAGAAGATCACTCTTATAATATTGATGGTATAATTGTTCATAATTCTCAATGTAGCACAAGATTAAAAACTGGAGTTGGTTATCCACAATTAAGTGCCGCAATAGAAAATTCTGATTGTTGTCATGGACTTGGTGCTTTTCTTTGTCTAGATGGCGGAATGAGATCACCTGGAGATGTTGCTAAAGCATTTTGTGCTAATGCTGATTTTGTTATGCTTGGTGGTATGTTTGCTGGAACAGATGAATGTGAAGGCGAGATTATTAAAAAGTTAGAGTCAACTGGTGAATATAAATGCGTATTAGATTCATCAAAAGATTATGAAGCAAAATATGAACCTATAATAGAAGCTAAAAAATATAAAAAATTTTATGGCCTCAGTTCTCTCTATGCTCAAGAATTACATTTTGGAGGTGTTAAAGATTATAGAACAAGTGAAGGAAGAGAAGGACTAGTTGAATATAAAGGTCCAGTAGATTCTGTTGTGACTGATATTTTGGGTGGTCTTCGTTCAGCTTGTACTTATATTGGGGCTAATTCAATTAAGAATATGGGGAAATGTGGGTCATTCGTTAAAGTGAATAGAATACATGATAAATTCTAGTGAACTAATTAAAATAGGAGATGTTTGATGTTCTTAACACAAAAAACGTATGATTTAGAAAATTTTTTACAAGCACTGAACTTTATTAGTCCAAAAGGAATGTCAGTAGCTTATTTTATAACACCTAAAGAAGGGGTTCAGCTTCCAGATAATAGTGGATTTAAAGTTGAAGTATTAGATACGCCTGAAGATGAAAGTATAACTTATAGTCGACAGCAGCCTGTACAAAAACAAGATCAGGCAATTACGCCAGCAGATTATTCTGTATTTGATCCAGGTGAATTAGGAAGACGACCACCAACACCTAATATTCTTCCACCAGTAACATCTCCAGAAATGTTAGATTCACCGTTTATTCAGACACTATCAGAATGTGAGACTTTTGGAACTGATTTAAAGTTATTAGAAGATTATTTAATGTTTCCAAAAAATACGATATTTCATTGTGTGACTACTAATAAACTTAACGAAGGTATATTTGATGATATTAGAGCAAGGAATACTCCAGAAGGATTGGCTGCAGATCCTGGGTATAAAGCAAGACGAGATGCTTATTTGGCAAGAAAGAAAAAAGCGACAAAAGAAAAAACTGTGGAAAATAAAAATATATTTACTTTTAACCAAGTTGCAAAAATGCTTCCAGATGGTATGGAGCCAGAATTTATTGAGACAAAGATTCCATTTGAATACGATATTAAGATTGGAGATAAACTCTTTAAGAAAATATCTGGTCCATCCTCAAAAATAGAAAAATATAAATTAATAGAAAATTCACAATTTGAAGAAATATATAGATTACAAGAAATGAAATGGGAAAAACCTGCTGGATTAATTACAAAAGCACTTGGATTTGGAGAAGATGTTAGTGGGTTTAAATATGGTGAAAGATATAATGGAATGTTCCCAGATGGTGGA
>JAIRLV010000295.1 GCA_031259185.1 Elusimicrobiota bacterium
TAACATCCTCTTTTTTTATTAATATGATTAGAAGGCATTGTTTCCCAAACACCATGTATAGGACATATTACTTTTACTGGGGTATGATTTTTTTTGTATTCAACTAATGAATAATCATATTTATCACCGTGAACTTCTCTTGCTTCTTTGATAAATTGTTCAGTGGTTTTTTTAACATTTCCATAACAATTTGGACAGCCATGCCCACTTTTTAAGTTGCCAGGGGATGGGTAAAATTCATATCCACATTTTTTACATATTACTTTTATTTTGTTATTTATTCCAGTATATTTTGATTGTGAAAAATCATATATATCTCCAAATTTATTTTTAATATCTTCTGAAAATTGTTCTATTGTTAATTTTTTAGGCATGTGGTATTCTCTATATATTTACCTTTACAATAATTATTTTATTATAAGGATTAGTTAATGATATAGATGTGGTAATCTTTTACTCAACATCATATGGAGGATAAAAAAATCGCAACAAAATCACCAGGTATATATTTATCGGAGATAGAGAATACTACCTATATTAATCCATCTACGGTACAAACAGCTGTAGCGATAGTTGGATATGCCAGCAAAGGGCCTATAGGAGAGCCTACAATAATCACTTCATACAATAAGTATAGAGAGATTTTTGGTGGGCCAACTGTTATAGCAAATAGCTCTATAGCAGCAAGAAGTGTATTGTCAATAAGTGATAATTTAATTTTCACGCGGGTTGCAGATACTACAGTTTCTGCAAGTAACAAAGTAATAAAGAATGGTGTTGCGGCAAGCAATGGTTATTCATATTTTAACAAAAATTCAGATATATTAATTGGGACTACCGGATATAACTTTAGTTCTATTTATACATTTGAAGTAAAAAACTATGATGAGCCTAGTAATACGGTTGGAAAAACTTTTTATATTAGAAGTCCATCAAGTTCAAAGCTTACTCAGGCAAGTATTCTTTCACAAATTTCACAGCAGCTTAGTGCTACTCCTGGAACTTGGGAGTTTCAATGTTCAAAGAATGGAGCAACTGAAGGGTATTATTCATTCAATATTAAAATTAATGGTCAATCTGTTTTTGGTGCTAATACTGATGAAGCATTTTTCACCAGTCTTGCAGAAGGAACAAATGGTCAAATGTTGGCTGAAGCAATTAATGAATCTATACATGGTGGTTCTAATGCAACATGTACCGTAAAAGTATTAAAGTCTTTTTCTAGTATAAATAACACAACTTATGTAAGAGCGGCAGATGATATTCCGGGTCTTCCAGCTGAAGGAATCAATAAGAGTTTTTATTTAAGCATTGATAATGCAAATAATAATGAAGGCGGTTTAATACATAGGATTCAGATCACTTTAGTCGATGGTGATACTTATGCAACTGTAACACAAAAACTTAATGCTTATCTTAAAGACACATATGGTGTTGAGGTAGTTTTTGAAGAAGGAAATGAAGAAGTTGGCGACTTTGGTGATCCAAACTATGTTGCTCCCAAAGATTCTCAATTTCTATTTATTAGAAAAAGTAAAGGTGAAACAAAATCAGTTGAGATTTTAGGTCTTAATTGGGATGGAAGAGTAGTTCCAGCAGATCCTGAATTAATTTCTACTGATGATGATTTATTTGCTGCAATTGATACTGCAACTGGCGCAGATAATATTCCATTCTGGAATGGAACTGGAATTTCATTAGTAATTTCTGATAAAGAAAATAAAGAAAATAGAGTTCTTGATCAAAGTATACTAGATAATATTGTTGTATCTTATAATACTCATACAAGATCAATTATTATTTCAACCGTTGAAGTTGGAGAAGGTCATAGTATCGCTCTTGTGTCTGCTTCACATGGAAAATATTTGTTACAAGCGAATATTTCAGGTTGGGAAAATCCAAGTCTTGTTCAAGGGCAAGATGCTCTTGATATCTATGTCTATAAGAGTCCAACTACTAAATCAATAGTATTTGAAACAAAAGAATCTCTTGAAACACCAACAATAAAAGCAGCAAGCGCCTCACCAGCCAATACAATACCTTATTATGATTTAGTTCTACTATTAAATGGAGTTACTGAAGCTCAAGGTACTTCTTTTGTAGAAGCATCTTATCGAGATATAATTGTTATTACAACTCTTGATAAAGGTTCTGGAACTACTGGAATACAAGTCAGAAAATATAGTGTTGTTAATCCATTAACTGGAAACTTGAAATACGGAATTGAAGTATGGGATAATGGCGTCCTTAAAGAAACCTTTGATGATATTTCACTAGTATATGCTGATATTGAGAACCGGTTTGATACAAGAATTAATAATACATCAGAAAATGGCGGCTCTTCATTAATTAATATTGAAGTAATCAAAAATAATTTTGCAGATTCAAATGTTCAGTTTGAAGATGGAACATATTCCATTGGAGCGCCTGATAAACCATCTGATATAGCAAAAGACACAGATACTGCGGTATATGCTTACACAATGTATGATTATATGGTAGGAAATGATGGAATTCCAGAAGATGGTGATTCTTTATTTGAAGAACAACTTGATATAGAAGGAAATTTGTCAAATATTGATCTTTATAACTTTCATATTCTTATTACACCAGATAATATTAGTTCAGCCGTCCAAGACGCCGCTATTACTCTGGCTGAAAAAAGAAAAGACTTTATTTATCTTGTTGATCCACCATTTGGTCTGTCTACTAAGTCAGTTATTGATTGGCATAATGGTAAAGGGTTTGGAAGAGGAACAGCAATTGATTCTACTTATGCAGCCCTTTATTGGCCTTGGGTAAAAGTGTACGACAATGATAACAAAAGGTACAGCTGGGTTCCGCCATCAACAATGATGGCAAATAAATTAGTAACTCTTGATAATACCAAAGGTTGCTGGTTTGCTCCTGCTGGTGAGAGTAATGGTAGATTTAATGTTGGAGATATTGAGTATAGTGCAAAACAAACTGAACGTGATGATCTTTATACAAATTATAATAGAGTTAATCCAATCATTAAATACAATGATGGAAGTATTATAATTTTCGGTGAAAAAACAATGCACCGTGAAAACAGCACATTAACCAAAGTCCATACACGCAGAATGGTTGTTGATCTAAAAAAGAAAATTAGAGCAGCACTAAGACCTTATTTATTCTTACCTAATATTTCTTCAAACTGGAGTAAATGCTCTGCTTTGATAAATTCAATATTGGAAATATACAAAGTAGGCGGCGGAATTACATATTACAAAGTAACCATAGATTCAACTACGACTACTGGTGAATTGCAACAGCAAGACATAATGATGGGAATTGTCAATATTGTTCCAGCAGGTGTTATTGAACAGATTGAGTTAGAGATTTCTCTTGATAAATCTGCTGAATCAGTAAGTGTGAATGGTTAAGGAGGAATGACATGGAAAACGATATATTAGAACAAGAAACAATCATCAACGATCCAGTTATTGAAACTCCTATAACTGAAGATCCAGTTATTGAAACTCCTATAGTTGAAAAACCAAAGGAGAAAAAAATAATAGTTCAACCAGAAGTTGAGAAAGAAGTTAGGATAGAGGATTTCAAAAGTATTCATGAATATCGTCAATACTTTATGAAAAAAATGCATAAAAAATAATTTTTTAAAACCCTCTCAAGTGAGAGGGTTTTTTAATTGCTCCTTGTAAAGATAAATATTATTAAGGAGCAGTATGAACTATATTAAAAATTATTACGATTATATAAATTATGTAAAAACTCTTAATAGAAAAAGAGGAGAATTTTATTATGAAGAACATCATATATTACCAAAATGTATGGGTGGAGGTAATAATAAAGAAAACCTTATACTTCTTACTGCTAGA
>JAIRLV010000023.1 GCA_031259185.1 Elusimicrobiota bacterium
AGGAATGAAAGGGGACAGAGTAACAATAATTTCATATATGTTAATTGATGATAAAGAAGCAAAACATTTTCATCCAAAAATTATTAGCGGCATATAAAAATAAAATTTTTATTTTATGCGAATTTTAAATTTTCAAAAATTAAAAATAAAAATTATAAAAAAATTTTTTATTCATGTATATATTGAAAAATTTTTTTATAGAAAAAATATTATTTTGAATAAATTTATAAAAAGGTTGAAAAGTTGGATTTTATAGAAGAAGAATTAGAAAAGATTAAAAAAAATCAAATATATAGAAAAATTTTTGGTATTAGAAATAGAAATGATAATATGCACATTGAAATTGATGGAATTAAATATATTGATTTTTCGTCAAATGATTATTTGAATTTGTCTAATCATCCAGAAATGGTTAATGTTTTGATTGAATCAGCTCAAAAATATGGCGTAGGGACTGGCGGTTCTAGACTTTTAGGCGGCGGATTTGAACTTCATAATGAGCTGGAAAATAAAATCGCTAACTTCAAATTAAAAGAAGCAGCTCTTTTTTTTAATTCTGGTTATCAAGCAAACATTGGTTTAATACAAGCGCTTTACAAAAAAGGCGACGTTATATTTGTAGACAAACTTATCCATGCTAGCATTATAGATGGAATAAGGCTCTCAGGCATAGATTTTTTTAGATTTAAACATAATGATATTGATGATTTAAAGTCTAAACTTGAAAAAAATAGAGAGAATTTTAAAAGGACTTTAATAATCACAGAGTCAGTTTTTAGTATGGACGGCGATATTGCAAATCTTTGTGAAATTGCAAAACTAAAAGATAAATATGATTTTCAGATTTTTGTTGACGAAGCGCATGCTACTGGAATTTTCGGTAAAAATGGGTCAGGCATAGTTGAGGAATTAGATTTAATTGATAAAATAGATTTTATAATGGGAACATTTAGTAAAGCATTAGGTAGTTTTGGAGCGTATATTGCTTGTCAAAAAAGCTATAAAGAATATCTAATAAATAAATGTAGAAGCTTTATATTTTCAACCTCCCTTCCTTTATCTATTGTCAGCGCAAACATTAAGTCTATTGATATCATACAAAATGAACCGATTAGAAGGATAGAATTAAAAAGAAAAGTCAATTATATCAGAAATCTTTTTAAAAAATCAAATATAAAAATTTTAGGCGAAACTCAAATAATTCCAATCATACTTAAAGATAATAAAAAAGCTATAAAAATTTCTGAAAAATTAAAAGATTTAGGATATTGGGTCCAGCCAATTCGCTATCCGACAGTTCCTAAAAATCAAGCGAGGCTACGCCTATCTATAAATTTTAATCATAGCGATGAGATTTTAGAAAAATTTGTAGAAGACTGTTCAAAGTTAATACTTTAGAAATGAAATTTTTATTGTTTTTATAGTAAGTAGGGATATAATAAAATACTAAAGTTTATATTTGTGATATAGAATGCATAAAATATTTAGTATTGCTACTAAAAACATTGAAATTATGCAATAAGTTTTTTTATATGAATGCAGCAAAATATTTTGTTATATATTTTTAACCTTTTTTTAAAATCACCATATCTTTTTCATCAATTTTTTTCATTCCAAGTTTATTAATCGCAATATCTTTAATTCTTTTTAAATCTTCAAGCTTTCCTTTTTCCAAAATAAAATCGTTTCTATGTTCTTCTAAATTATTAATATTTTTCAGTAAATCTTGAATCTGATAATTGAGATAATTTACAAAATATTTTTCCCAAATGTTTAATATTAAAAAAATTATAAAGAGCAAAAGTATAAAAAGAATCCAAATTTTTTTTTTGAAAGACATAATAAAAAAATCCCTTGTAAATTATAAAAAATTTTATATATTAATCAATATTTTCAAAAAATCTATATTGAATCGCTTCCAAAATATGGTTGTCTTTTATTTTTATAGAGTTATCCATATCGGCGATAGTCCTTGAAACTTTTAGGATTCTAGTATAAGATCTTGCTGATAAATTGAATTTTTCTACGGCATTTTTCAAAATTTGGTCACTAGTTTCATCTAATTCACAAAATTTTTTTAAATCTTTAGTATTCATATCAGAATTCGTTTTAACTTTTTTAAATCTTTCTTTTTGTATTTCTCTCGTTCGTATTACTCTATTTCTAATTATTTCAGAAGATTCTGGTTCTTTTTTTGTTCTCAATTCGTCATAATTTATCAAAGGAACTTGGATATGAATATCTATTCTATCTAGCAATGGTCCAGAAATTTTACCTAAATATCTATTTATTTGTAAAGGCGAACATCTACATTCTTTTATTTTGGTCCCAAAGTAACCGCATTGGCAAGGATTCATTGCTGCAACTAACATGATTCTAGCTGGAAAATCTAGCGTTTTTTTTGATCTGGATATAGTAACTTTTTGTTCTTCCAAAGGCTCTCTCAAAACTTCTAGGACGCTACGATTGAATTCTGGCAATTCATCTAAAAATAAAACGCCATTATGCGCTTTTGAAACTTCACCGGGTTTTGGTTCGGACGAACCTCCAATTAGGGCAATATCAGAAATCGTATGATGAGGAGAGCGAAAATGTCTTTCAGTTATTATCGATTGTCCATTTGGTAAAATCCCGCATACGCTATGAATTTTCGTAGTTTCAATCGCTTCATCAATTGTCATATTTGGTAAAATAGTCGCTAATCTTTTTGCAAGCATAGTTTTCCCTGCTCCAGGCGGTCCAATCATTAAAATATTATGATTCCCTGATGCTGCTACTTCCATTGCTCTTCTCGCAAAAGCTTGCCCTTTTATATCCTTCATATCATAGTCTAATTTTTTTGTAGATATGAAATCTATATTGTCATCAAACATAAAATCTTGAGTATTTATTTTCCCATTCAAAAAATCTATTGTTTGTTTCAAGTTTTTGACTGGTATTATATCAATTCCTTTTATTATTGAAACTTCTTTTGCATTTTCAAATGGCAAAATTATTCCTTTAAATCCTTGTTCTTTCGCTAATATTGCAAGAGATAAAGCGCCTTTTATGATACTAATTGAGCCAGAAAGCGACAATTCACCTACAATTATATAAGATTCTAATATCTCCGGTTCAAGTATATATTCCATAGAAGCTAGAATCCCAACAGCTATTGGCAGATCAAATAAAGTGCCTTCTTTTTTCAAATCTGCAGGAGCTAAATTGATAGTAATTTTTTTGGATTTAAAATAAAAGTCAGAGTTTTTTATAGCTGATGTTATTCGTTCGCGACTTTCTTTTACCGCTACATCTGGCAACCCTACCATATTAAAGACAGGGATGCCATTAATGATGTCAGTTTCTATCTTTATTAAAAATCCATTAATTCCAATGATTGTGCCACTATAACAAAATGATAACATATTTTCCCACTATAATGAAGTAAATTATACCAAAACAATACTAATTTTATAAAAATAAATCAATCATTTAATTAAATATTTTCTAAAATGTATAGATATTTATATTAAAAATATTAAAAAAAAGATAAAATTCAATTAGCATTATATTTTCTTAAGTTATTGTAAAACTCAAAATTGCAGTCGATTTTCTTCAAAATAAAATATTATTCTGCCCATAAACAACCCTATTTTTATAATAGTAAAATTTATTTTAAAGATAGCTCATTTCAATTCTAAATAAAAAATATTTGCCTATTGATTAAAAAAGCTAGAAGCTTTTGATTTCATATTTTTTAAGGCAAGCGCTCTATGGCTAAATTGATTTTTTTCTTTTAAAGTCATTTCAGCGAATGTTTTATTTAAATTTTTTAGAAAAAATATAGAGTCGTATCCAAATCCGAAATTCCCTTTTTTATCTTCCAAAATATAACCTTCACAAATTCCTTTTGACAAAATTATCTCATCTTTTGATAAAGCTAGCGCCATTATTGTTATAAATTTTGCAGTTCTTTTTTCAAATGGGACATTTTTCATCTTTTTTAACAATTTGTTAATATTGTCATCAAAAATTGCTGATTCTCCAGCATATCTAGCCGAATATACTCCGGGTTCTCCATTCAAAAAATCCACTTCAAGAGCAGTATCATCAGCTAAAGTCGCTATATTTGTCTGACAAAAAAATCCTATAGCTTTTTTTATAGCGTTTTCTTCTATTGTTTTACCATCTTCTGCAACATCTACTATTTTTTTATTATAAATTTTAGAAAAAGCTTGTAAACTCATCAATTCTAGATTCTTTTTCAAAACTAAATCTTCAAAAAACTGAGAAATCTCTAAAAATTTACCAATATTGCCAGTTCCTATAATCAGTTTTTTATTCATAATGTCCACATTAGTTTTTTGTTCTTTTCATATTCATAAGAATACATTAAAAATTTTAATCGTTTTTTTGTTTTTTTGTATAGTATTCTGTATTACTTTTTTGCTTTATAAGCGTATAAAGAGTATGCGATATAAAAATATTTTTTTTAAACGTCTAAAATTCTGTATAAACAAACTTATATATTTTTAGGATAGCGTTATTCTATTTTGAAAATCAATTTTTGTCTTGGCAACTATAAATAAAGTATTCTATCTAATATATTATAAGTGGACTCATCAATACAATAATTACAAATAGTGGCGTAATTAAAAAAATAGGCTTATTATAGATATGTTGCATAATTTTATAAATATTGTCATAAATATTCTACATAATATTTTATACGAAGGTATAAAGTCAAGAAAATTATTGAGATTATTTGATATTTAACTTACAATTTATTGTAATTAAGTAAAAGTTCGTTTATAAAAAATTAAAATTTCAAATAAAACTAATTCGGAATTTTTTCGCAAATAAAAAAGATTACAGAAAACTAGGGCGTGTTGACACAAGGATAAAAAAAAGTATAAAAGGAAGTATGAAA
>JAIRLV010000072.1 GCA_031259185.1 Elusimicrobiota bacterium
TTGTTAAAAAATTTTCTATTTTTATCATGCACCAAATTTATCATTTTTTTGCTGAATATCAACCATTAAGATAAAATACGTTAAAAATTTTCCTTGAACTGGTAATGAAATAAGTCTAATATTTCGGATTGACTTTTTTTATCGGAGATAATATAATGAAAATATAAAAACAATAATAACAATTTTAATAACAAATTTGATTTGGAGGTGAAAAATGATTACCAAAATTAAAAAAACTATTTCTATTTCTTTATTATTTATGACATTTTTAAATAATCTACAATGTGCTGCCAAAGATTGTAATTCAGATAATGAGGCAATTAGCAATGAAATTAGTAGTAAAATGCCAAACATTATTAAAATAAATGACAATGAAAAAGAAAAAATCAAAAAAGAAAGAAATAAAAAAATTGCCAAAAATGTTTTTAAATTATCTTTGTCGACTTTAGCTGTTGCCTTACTAATAAGAAAAATTTGCTCAATTGAACCATATGGTTTACCGATTTCAAAAAAAATTACCGACGGCCACGGGCTGTTTCACAAGTCGTTTAAAAAAGCCATGATTCCTTGGGATGATAACGATAAAGTAACTAAAGAACATTTTAGGTTATTTTCTTACAAAAAAGACATCTCATGGACATTAAAAGATGAAGAAAAACATCTGAAAGAAGCTTTATTTGAAACTCTTTCGGATGCTCAATTTAAAAAATTAGACAAGAATGAACAAGCGGCTGTTAAGAGTTATACTTTAACTTCTATAGATTTTCAAGGAATTTTGGCAGGCACATTACCTTTTTATAATAAAAAAAATATAGATTTATTGATAAACGCATTTTACTCAGCATGTGAAACAAAAGAGAAAATGATACTTTACAGAGGGGAAAATCCCAATGATGTAAATGGTTGCACTAAAAATGGCAAATACGAAAGGATGCGTTTTTTAAGTACCAGCATTGATTCTTCGATTGCCAATAATTTTGCAGGTCAAAACAGTTCCGGAGAAAAAGTAAAAAGTACTGTCTATTGTCCGCCCGGAGTTAAAGTTGTGTGTATATCAGGGAAAAAGTCTGCATTTGAATTTGAAAAAGAGATACTTTTTCCGCCCGGAACGGTTTTCAAATTGGTAAAAATTGAACATGGAACTTATTTTTTCGAAGTTATTGCACAGCCTAAGGGTTATTTTGAGCAGTAGTCATGA
The DNA here is from genome assembly GCA_031259185.1 of Elusimicrobiota bacterium. Taxonomy (GTDB): domain Bacteria; phylum RUG730; class RUG730; order RUG730; family RUG730; genus JAIRLV01. Next base: position 1,199 of record JAIRLV010000072.1, read on the forward strand.
GGTATGGAATTTTGTAAATTGTCGCCATGTTAATGTATAAAATTAATTTTTGTTAAGGATAAATTTAATGCCCGGTAAAATTATTGTAATGGAGGGCCTTGACGGAAGCGGTAAACTGACGCAGTCACAAATTTTGGCTGAAAACTTAAAAAGTAAAGGTTATAATATTAAACTGATTTCTATGCCTGATTACAATAATTTATCTTCAGGCCCCGTGAGGCTCTATCTTGAAGGCAAAATAAGTTTAAATATCCATGAAATAAACGCTTATGCGGCGTCTTCTTTTTTTGCAGTTGATAGATATATAAGTTACATGAGTGATTGGAAAAGTTTTCATGAAAAAAAAGATTCAATTTTAATTTGCGACAGATATACAACTTCAAATATGATTTATCAGCTCGCCAAGATTGCACCGGAATTTTATGATGAATTTTTGGAGTGGCTCTGTGAGTATGAATATATTAAGTTGAGTATCCCTAAGCCGGATTTGGTGATTTATTTAAAAATTCCCATTGAGATTTCCCGGAATCTTATTAAAATTAGGTGCAAGGAAAAGCGTTTTGAAAAAGATTTACACGAATCCGACGAAAAATATTTAATTCAATGCGAAGCTTGCGCAAAATATTTGACCGAAAAATTCGGCTGGCAAACGCTGAATTGTTCGTCGGATGGTAAAAAAATCGACAGTATTAAAAAAATTTCTAATAAAGTTATAAAAGTTTTTAATAAATATATTTTATTTTAATGCCTTTAGTAAAAAAATCGACAATATCAAAAAAAATTCTAATCAAAGTTATAAAAGTTTTTAATAAATATATCTTATTTTGATGCCTTTGGCAAAAATCCGATAGTATTAAAAATCTCTAATAAATTTATAAAAATTTTTAATAAATATATCTTATTTTGATGTCTTTGGCAAAAAATCGATAGTATTAAAAATCTCTAATAAATTTATAAAAATTTTTAATAAATATATCTTATTTTGATGCTTTTGGTAAAAGTCTGATAGTATTAAAAAAAATTTCTAATAAAATTATAAATATTTTTAACGAATATATCTTGGGGAAAAATGACTAATCTTGATGCCTTTATCCAAGGAATTATTCAAGGCGCAACTGAATTTCTGCCAATTTCAAGCAGCGGTCATTTGGCAATTTTTCAGCATTTTTTCGGCATAAACGAAAATAATCTGATTTTTGACGTCGCCCTTCATATTGGAACTTTACTTTCGGTTATAATTATTTATTTCAAAAACATTATTAAAATAATAAAATCGTTTTTTACTTTCATTGGTAAATTATTTTCAAAGCAAGAAATGACAGACGATGAAAAAATTTTAATTAATCTATTCGTTTCTTTGCTTCCGTTGTTTTTTTTGTTTTTGCCTTTGCCCGGCGGAACAAATATAAAAGACTTTGCCACGAACTTGGCCGATGCCGCCGATATTTCCATCGTAGGTCTTGCCTTAATTGCAACAAGCGCGATGATGTTTTTCGGTATTTTATTCTCCGGAAGATGCTCGGATGAAAAAGAAATGGAAAAAATATCACCTGCGGATTCATTTTGTGTGGGATTTGCTCAATTCTTTGCATCTGTTTTTCCCGGTTTTTCTCGTTCCGGTTCAACGCTATCTTTCGGACTTATGCGCGGAATAGATAGGCAAGCGGCCGTTGATTTTTCATTTTTAATGGGAATTCCGGCAATAATCGCTGCTGCCGTTTTGGAATTTAAAGAATCCGAAAACTTGGGGCTGCAAATTGAAAAATCACACATGCTTATCGGAATTTTTACTGCCGCCGTTTCGGGATTTTTTTCTATAAAGATACTTAAATGGATTCTGAAAAACGATAAAACATGGATATTTGTTATTTATACTTTATGTTTAGGTGTCTTTCTTGTTTTTTGGAGATAGTTTCCGTTAAAAATAGTGATTTCAAATTCAAATAATCGTAACTTAAATCTTAAACTTAAAATATTAACTTTAGACATAAAAGAGCAAATTGATGTTAATAATATTAATTTTATTTTTTCAGGAAAAGTATTCAAAAAATGATATGATAATGGAAAAATTACGTTTATGATTACTTTAATTGCCAAAACCGCCGTGGAAAAATTAAAATTTAGTTTTGATTTGCTTTTTTCTTATTTGGTTCCGGAAGAAATCGCTCTTAATTTGCGGATCGGTTCGCGTGTTTTCGTGCCATTTGGGAAAAATGATAAAAAACATTGCGCTTTTGTTATAGAATTAATAGACATTAATGAAAATAAAAACG
>JAIRLV010000075.1 GCA_031259185.1 Elusimicrobiota bacterium
TCATTTCTAAGATTTATAAAATTTTCCCAAGCAAATAATGGACCAGATACTATTAAAGTAGTTGCTGTAGCATTTGGAAGTATATAACGAGCATTTTCTGGCCTACATCCACAACTTAATAGATTAAAATATTCTTTTTCAATTTTATCTAAATTGTTAACAATATGTTCTTTTTGCTCTTCTGTTATATTTCTTGGAAGAATAAATTTTACTGAATGATCAAATTTATCAGTATTATAGTTGCAATATCGTTGCGATTCTTGACTAAATGAAAATGTTCTATGCCTCACCAGTTGATGTGAAATAGCCCTATCAGTAATAATTTCAAAAGTAAATGTTTTTATTTGATTATATTCTTCACATAAACCAGCTAAATTAATAATATCTTGATCTTTTGCATATGCAAAAACATTGCATTCATCTTTTTCAACATAAGGTGGATTAATGTCATCTTCTACGCCTATAGCCAATCCCTCATCACCATCAACAACTTCATCGTCATCGCTAACCCTTACTTCTTTTCTAAGTTCTTCTCTTTTTACCATTAATGGGAATAGATATTCATATTTTTTTCTTAATAAAGTATTAAGTTTAACCACTATATTATAAAGATAATCATTTTCTTTTTCTTCTCTAAAATATTTTAATAAATTATACCATGCCCTAAGATTAGCATGTATTAATTCATTTGTACAAGTAAACCATCTTCTAAATATTGATTCTTGTAAAAAATTTTTAAGTGTATTATTAAAAGATTGAACAGTAATATATTCATGTTCCAAAATAGAAGTATGACCACGCTTTATTATATTTGCAAGAAACTTTTTGTGAGAATCTTCCGTAATTTTATCTTGAGATTTATAACATACGCGTCCAGCATATTCTGCTTTTTTTCCTGGTTCTTGTATATCTATATATTTAACATTTGGTTCAATAAGTATCAATTAAGCCGCCTCCATATAATCTTTTTTGCATATTCTTTTCTTCCTGGGTTTTAAAGCAGATACAACATTTTCCATGCATTTTCTGTAAATTTCTTCTCTAAATTCTTTATCCATATCAATAAACCAATCAAAATAATAACTTACTTTTAAATTTTTATTATTAAAAAATAGAAAAAAATTAAACGATTTATCATTACAAAAATCTGGTTCAAATATGCTATTTGTAATAAGAATTTTATCTATAAAATCTTCTAAGTAATTTGTCATAAAAGATCTAAATTCATCTATTAAATTTTTTTTTAATTCTATCATATATCATAAACCTTCTTTTTATTTTTTCTTACATCACAAGGAACATTAATATACATCATATTATTCAAATTAAGTTTAGCTTGTTGAAATAATCCTTCTGAACTATCATATAAATCATTATAATTAATACTAATTGTTCCAGTTTCAACTGATTGATTAGGGTATACTACTCTATAAAAATTATTTGCTATTTCTGGAATTGGTATATTTATTCTATCAGAATTTTCTACTATCATTTCAGAAGCTGGCATGTTTATTCTACTAGAAATGTCTGCCATTATTTCGGAATCTGGCATGTTTGCTCTTTGAGAATTAAAAACAAATGTTGATGCTCTTGGCATATATTCTTCTCCATATATTCTATATTATACAGAAAAAAATTTTTTTGTCAAGTGGTTGGGATTAATATTTAAAATAATTTTCTTTTATGGTTTTTTTCTTTTTTTTATCAACTTTTTTCTTTTTAGTATTTTCTTTCTTGGCTATAGATTTTGGTTTTTTTTCTGGATTATCTGAAGCAATTTTTTCACCCTGAACAGTTACTGTTTTTGATTTTACATCTTCGCCTGGTTGCTTCTCAGAACCAATAATAACCTTCTCTTTACCTTTTGTCTTTTCTTCCTTAAAATCAGCAAATTCTTTAATTCCAGCCGCTTCCATAATTTCTTCTCTAATATTATTCATTTTATCTCCTTTTTTATTAACTCCAGTATTTTTCTTTAACATATAATCTTTAGGAATTTTTGCTTTAAGGCCAAGATAAATTCTCTTAAATCTTGCCTTCATATTACCAGTTATTCTTGCAGCTGTCGCAGATGATCTATTTAATAAACTATCTTTTTTACCACCATCAAAACCATCATATATATCAGATAATATCTTCATGCTTATTCCCCAGTTTACAGCCTTTAATGCCATCTCACATGCACTTGCAAATATATTTTGTCGTTTTATATCCCATTCTCGTTTGTTCTTTTCTTCTTTGGCTGCTTCAAATCCATCTTTTTTACCGCTTTTATAACCAACTTTATGGCCATTTTCAAATCCTTCTTTCTGACCGTTTTTATAACCTTCTCTTTGCCCACTTTCATAACCATCTTTTTGTCCTTGTTTATATCCAAACTCAGAACCAATTCCAGCTGCTGCCGAACCTATACCAGCTAACAAAGCCACTGTAGTTATAATAGTAAGAGCTTTTGTTTTGTCATATCTTTCCGCTTCATAATTTGCTTCAACTGCCGTTTGTTCAAATTTATTAGCATCTGATTTTATTCCAATTACGGCACCAGTTGCAAGAGAGCCACCCAGAAGAGCTGCCATAGTTGCACGTTTCACCCAACCCTCTTCAATAATTCCAGCATCTTCTAATATCTCTTGTTTTAAATTATTCATATTTTTCCCTATATTATTATCTTTGAAAAGTTAAGATTATAGGAGAAGAAAATGTTTAGTGGAAGTATATTAATACGCTTAAAAGATGGTCAAGAAATAAATTATGCTAATAAATATTTAACATCAAAAACTACCATTGTTGATAGCACTGGTTTACACATATTAACTGGAGAACCAACATTTTGTTACTATTTTACCAATGTTGATCCAGATACATTTGAACAACAAACTGGTAAAGGAAAAATAAAAGGAGATTATGATTATTTAGTTGGACAATTAAGTGGAAGTGGTTATTTAAAATTTCCCGAAGCTGATGCAACAAATCATGCAGACATTGATGAATTAATTCGGCACAACAATGATATGCCAAAAAGTGTAAATGCAATATGGAAAAAGAAAATAAAAATAGCTGATATAGTTTCTATAGATGTTATTACAAAATTTATATCTTCGCCCTACTCTGACAGAGAAGGTGCAGAAAGACTTCCTCGTAATCATCCAGATTTTCAAGGAACAAATGATTATGCCAAATTACGAGAAGAACATCAAAAAACAGAACATCCATTTATTGAAAAATATTTAGAACCAGGGGATTTGGGAAAAATTAAAGTAAATCCAAATAGAGATTAATAAAAAAGGCGCCAATTGGCGCCTTTTTTTATATTTCAATTTTTTTCTTTGTTTTTACAGAAGCAGCTTTTGGAATTATTTGATTTTCATCTTTACGAAGTTTATGAAGTGCTAAATCATAAATATATTGTTTTCCATAATCATCAGTTAAATGTGCTAAATTTCTATGTATCTTATCAAATTTAATATCTGTTTGAGTTATATCTCTTTTTTTAAATTTATCCCAAAGTTTCATATCTACAATTGCCTTTTTTATTTCAGCAATTGCTTTTGCATAATTTGGCCCAACGGCTTTTGTTAAATTTCCCCTATCATCAAAGATTTGATCGCCATCATGAGCTAATTCAACATCTGCTTCAAGTAAACCTATTACATCATTAAATTTCATAATTTCTCCTAATAATTAAAGTAAGAATGTCCAACAGGTGGTCCATCAGGAGCAACTTGAATTATGGTTTTTGTCTCTGTTTCTGGCTCTTCTTTCTTTGGTTCCTCGTCAATAACATTAAGAACTTCTTTTAATTCAGATATTGCCTTATGAATACCTTGCATAATAATCTGAGGAGCAAGTTCTTTGGCTTTTGCTACTGCTTGTTCTGAAATACCACTTGGATCTTTTTGATATTCATAGCGACCGCCATTTGCAATCCATCTATAGTCTTCAAGGAATCTTCTAACAACTTGTTTTGCATCATCTTCAAATCTAGTTTTAACATCCATTAAAAAGATTTTATCTTTTATAGGACAAGTTTCTCCATCTTCCAAAAGAAGATTTAATATTTTTTTACCATAAGCAGATTCTTTAAGTTCTTTTTCTTTCTTTTTAGATTTTTTATTTTCTTTCTTTTCATTTTCATAATCATCTTCGTCTTCATCTTCGTAGTCATCATCAATTTCATCAGTTTTTGTAGAAGCTGCCATATCTAATTTCTTTTGAAGAGTTTTTGATAATTCTTTCTTTTTTGCTTTCTTTTTGCAGTCAGGACAAATATCACCAGTTGCTTTACAAGCTGGGCAATCAGTATTAGCAGATGCTTTAATTGCTGATTTGCGGGCTGGAGAATCTATTTCATCATCCTCTTTTATTTTTCCTTTTGCTTTTTTAAATGTCTTTCTTGGATCTTCTTTGATGGAAATTGCTCCTTCATTTAATAATCCAGCAGCACCAAGTATATCATTTTTAATATCCATATTATTCTCCGTTTATATTTAACTTACAAAACAGTTAATAATTAAAATACTTAAAGGTTTTTATTGGAAATATTTCTTCCATAAGTAAATCAATTTTTGAATTTTCAATTTGTTTATAAGCCTCTTCAACAGTAATATTTCTTCTTTTGCGCCTTTTTAAAGCACGTATTAAAAGAGCTATTAAAGCAGCCCCTCCAGCACTTGCAAGAACTTTTGGAAGATTTTCAGGACTAAATATATTTGATATACCGCCTTTTAATGTTGAAAATATTTTATTTAAAATACCCGTTTTGGCGACTGTACCTTCTGCAGCAGCAGCCGCTGCTCCACTTGAAACTACATTATTTACTTGATTAGTAAGATTTTTATTTCGTCCAAATATTTTCATAAAGAACTTTTGTAATAAACCAGGTTCCCCCCAATCATCACCATATTCTTTGAGTAAATCAATATTATATTCTAAAAGATATAATTTGGCAACATCTTTATATACATCAGATACAACATCTTCGCCAAAGACTTGTATATCTTTTTCTATAATATTTTTTAAGCTCATAATTGTTCCTAATAATTAAAATATTTAAAATCTTCTTTAACAATTTTCTTTGTTTTTACTGAATTACGAGGCGTTGCAGT
>JAIRLV010000082.1 GCA_031259185.1 Elusimicrobiota bacterium
TATCATAAACAATACCTTTGTTTATATATGGAGGATTTCCTACTGCTAAAACAGGCTTTTTTAAATATGTTAATTCTAAACCAACAGTTGAACTATATACTAATATAAAATCAGAAACAAGTCCCAATGCATAACTATTTAAAATAAAATCATGTGGAAGAACCATAACATTATCAGGTAAAATATCAAATATTTCATTAATCATCGATTGTGTCGTCTCATCACCTACATTATACCGTTTTAAAACTTCAGCAGGATGAGATCTTATTAATAAGACTGAATCGTCTCTATTTTTAAAAAATTCTACAGTGTCTTTTAACCAATCTCTAAATAATGGATAAACCAAAGAGTTCCCATTAAATTGTCCATCCCAAGGAATATTTGGTAACAATGCTACAATTTTTCTACTTTTATTAATTTTAAGCATATGACAAATTTCATCTTTAGAAAAAAATTTTTTATTCTCAGCATTATAATTAAAAGCAATTTCTCCCTTTGATTTTCCAATTCTAATGTTTATGGCTTTTTCAACTAACTTTTTTTGTTCTAGTGTTAATTCTCTATTTTTCCAATTATTTAATTTATCATTTTGATGTTTTTTTAAATAAGTTTCATCAAAAGCGAAATTTAATCCGTATTTGTTATAAGACCTTCCATATGTAATAATCCTTATATTATTAACTTTACAATATTCCAATATCGGTCCCCATAATGAATAAGTACCATGCGTAATCATTACATATTTAGGTTTTATCTTTTTACATAATTTATCAATACACAAAATAGTTGAGAAAATAGTGAATAAAAAAAGTTTTGTTGTTTTATCATTTTTAATCTCAGGGTCTGCCACCATATAATGTCTTTGGAGAGTTGAATATAAAATTTCGTTTATGTTTATTCCTAAAAAAAAGTTTTTTTCTTTAATTCTGTTCATATATTGTTCAATATAATAATTGATCTTTACTATATCTTTTCGATTTAAAATGTCATTATAATAACAAGGAATAGTTTCAAAAACATTAATAAATAGTTGTTGAAAATTTTTACAAAAATTACACCTTAAATTCTTTAATTTTGTACCATAGTTTAATATTTCACACAAATCTACAAACTGATTGCAAAACAAAGTATAAACGCTATTTCCATTTAATAATGCTTTTCTAGCATAAAGACCATCAAACAAAGATTGAACAGGAGCACCAGAAACAGGTGCAATTAATATATTTCCTTTATCATGATTTTTTTTTTCACTTTTTTCTATCGTTTTATTATATAAAGCAAACATATTATTTTTATATTTTAAATTAAAAATGTAGTTAGAAAATTGTTTAAACATTAAAATACCTACCTTTTTTATTGATAATAAAATTGAAAATTATAAAAAATAGACAACAAATATAATTCAATCTAAAATAAAAATGATTTATTGATATACTGAGCATTACTAACAAAAATAAAAATGCATATAAAGATTTAATATTATAGTTTTTACTAATGTTTATCAGTAAACCAACAATTTTTTTTGCGATCACTATTATATAAAATATAGTTAATTAAATAAAATAAAGAACAAACTCTCTTTTAAAAAGAAAAACACCTGATAGAATACAAAATAATGTAGTTATAAAATATCTAATTACTTTTTTGTAATAAAAAGAAAAAGCAATTAGCAGCCAAGCACTAAGAAAACTTAAACCGTAAAATCCATTTGCATCTTTATAATAATCGGTATGAAAATAAAAATCAGAATCTAAGCCAGCAAATAATCTGACTCCTGATTTTGAATATACAGTAAAAATCGATATGATATAAATAACAAGGCATGAATAAAACATTGTGTTTATACTTAAAAATTTTGGGGACGATATTTTTATTTTTCTTATTAATAATTTTTTTTCTCCTAAATATAAAAATAAAGAATACAACAATTGACCAACAAAAAAATAATAAATATCTATCCAATTTTTTTCTACTTGAATATCAGATAAATTCATCGTATTTAATATAAGAAAAAAATTAAATACTAGTAAAAAGGCATTATAAATTTTAATTCCATTGATATAAATACTGTGAAACGAAAATATTAATATAATCATGCTTAAGAGAAAAATAAATAATCCACAAACATTAACTTGGGAAGAATTCATAAATAAATTGCAAATTATAAATAAAATAACAATTACACAATACAAAATACCAAGTTCAGTTTGAGAAAATTTTTTACGATGAAACAATTTATTTAACACTCCTTTAGGATAATCTAAATTGGCTCTTCCAAGTAAAAATTTCTTTTTCTGGTATTAAAATATTTATTGCATAATCTTTTTTTATAAATTTTTTGATTTCAGACAAACAACCTCTTTTTATAACAGGAAGGTTAAAATCTTTCTTTTTTTCATTAGCACGATTATCAATAGTTAAAATTAATGACCTACAATATTTTTGCAATGCTCTAATTCCGCCATGCAATCTAGTTCCAATATAGTCAGTATCGTTATTCTCTAAAAAATTATCATAATCTTTAAGATTTGGGTTAATAACAATAGATTTATTAGAATTATGTCTTTCAAGATAATCCACATATTGTTTATCTTTTATTTCTTGCGGCCAAAAAAAAACTTTATAATATTCCTTATGAAGTAAATCAATCATCTTTGCATCATTTAATTCATCTTTGTTACCAGCATTTACTGTAAATATAACATTTTCTGCTCTACGGGTAGGTATTTTTGAATTGAATTCTTCTGTAAAATTCCACATTGTTGGACAAGATGTATTTATAACATTTTTAATCCCCATACTTTTCATTTTTTTCAATGTAAAATCATCTCTAACACTATGAATATAATCTTTATATAATAACTTTTTATATAATAATTTAGTGTATAAATTTGGTTTATTATTATACTGCCACCAGCCAGCACCCATTAAAATAACTGGGCCTACAAACGAAGATTGCCTCAATTTTATATCCCATTGTTTTTTTAAACCAAAAAAAGTTGATTTTAATAAATTACTACCTAAGACAAATTTATATTTAGCATCTTTAAAATGCCTCATATGATAATATGAAACAGGGAAAAAAGTCGACACTTCCAAAACAAAATTACCTTTAAATAATTCTTCAATTTTTTTTTTGGCAGCTTCTGCAATAATTTTATCACCAATATTCATAGAGCTAATTGCTGGATTATATAATACGATATTATTTTCCAATATATTTTTCACCATTCCTTATATTTATTAAACATTTTTTCTTTGCTATATTCCTCGACACCAAATTTTTCACACTCTTTTTCTGACTTAAATATCAAATTCCCATTTAAATAGTCTAAAATATTTTGTTTTAATTTATTGATATCTCCGTATTCTACAAATATACCATAACCATCAGGGGCTGTTTCAGCTGTTCCGCCTCCATCAAACCCAACTATTGGAGTTCCACAAGATAAAGATTCTAAACAAACAGTAGGAAAATTTTCTCTTTTACTCGTTATCACCATTAAATCAGCCATCGAATAATACTTCGCTAACAAACGTTTATCATAAATTTTTCCAACTTGGATAATATTTTTAGGAAGATGATCGATAGCTGTTTTTTCTCCTACCACAACAACTTTTACATTTTCACCTTTCAATTTCCTTGCCAATTCAATTATATATCTCCCACCCTTTCGTTCATCTAACAAATCATACGGCGTAACATGGAGCAATATCTTTTCACTTTTATCAATTTCCAAATTCCTTCTTAGTTCATCCGTATTATAAATATGAAAATCAGTTAAATCAATTCCATTGTGTATAACTTTTATATTCTTATCTTTCAAAAAAGATAATTTAACTCTATCAGCTAACCATTTTGAAGGAGTGACTAACATTATATCATTAAAATCTTCCATTACTGCTTTCTTCCCGCGAAACATAAATCTTGTAAAATCAAAAAACCAGCTTTCAGGCCATACTTTTTTTTGTGGACAATTTCCACATTCTTTCATCCACTTATTACATTCATAAGCATACCCACATTTCCCTGTATATGGATTTTCTGCATGCAATGTCCAAACTACTCGTATATCATTATTTTTCAAATATTTAAGCAAATAAATATCATTAACAAAATAGCCATAAATATCATGCAAGTGAACAACATCGGGCTTAAATTCCTCAATAAATTTTATCAATTTTCTTGTAGCAAAATAAGAATAAC
>JAIRLV010000129.1 GCA_031259185.1 Elusimicrobiota bacterium
CATAAAAGATTAGAATGCCATCATAAAATTGATAGAAATTATAATGAAATTAATGATTTAATAATTTTGTGTCCTTCATGTCATAAAAAAGAACATTATAAAAACGGAAGAAATAAAAAAGGAAATAAGGGAAAATTAATAGAATTTTCAAAAATTGTTTCAATAACAAAATGTGAACCTGAAAACACTTATGATATTGAAATGGCAGATCCGTTTCATACAATATTGGTAAATAATATTCTTGGTTGTAATTCTCATGCTTATGCATATTCATATCTTGGTGTAGAAACTTTATACTTGGCAAGATATTTTAAACAGTATTTTTATAGTGCAGCTCTTTCATATGAATCTACAAAGAAAGATGTATTAAAAGATGCTATTAATGCAAGCGTAGGTGCTGGTTATACAATACTTCCACCAGATGTAAATATTAGTTTGGAAAATTTTACTCCTACGAAAAATAAAGAAATAAGATTTGGGTTGCAACAAATTAAAGGTATTGGAGAAAAACCTCTTGAATCTATTATTTCGCAGAGACCTTATTCAAGTATTATAGATTTTATTTTAAAACATCTTGGCAATAGAAGTATAACTAAGCGTATTACTACTGCATTAATTTATAGTGGAGCATTTGATACTATCATTAAGGGAGAAAGAGTTTTATATGGTTCTATTGCAGAAAAATTTTATGAGAGTAAAACTTCAACAAAAATAATTGAAAAACTTGAGTTACTATGGAATCAAATAGAAAATGATTTTAAACAAAAAAATGATTTTCATACATCAAATGATGATTTAATAAAGTTTGAACAAGAATATCTTGATGGAAATTTTTTTCATTCTATTTTTACACCAGAATTATGTAGTTTATTCAAGAAGAAAACATTGACTTATAGTTTGCAAAGATTAAGTCAGAGTGAAAAGAAAAATAGTATGGTTCCATTATATGTAAAATTAGGAAGATTGCATAAAGACAAAAACGGCAATGAAATGGCTTTTGTAGATGTAGAAGATATGAATGGTTTAAAGGAATCATTACCTATATTTGCTTCTTATTGGCAATATATAAGTAATCAATGGACTGGTGAAGGATTTTATGGTTGTTTAATATATGAAGATGATGGCGGTAAGTATATGTTTGGAACTCAAAAATATTTAACAGAGGCGCAAAAAGCGCGAACATTTAAGAGGTTAATTTGAAAGTTGGTATAATTGGAAGCCGTAATTTTGATGATTATGATTTGCTTGAAGAAAGTATTTTAGAAATTGTTAAATTAGAAGACATAGATGCTATAATTAGCGGTGGAGCAAGGGGGGCAGATACACTTGCAGAAAAATTTGCGGTTAAACATAATAAAATTAAAGTAATTTTTAAACCAAATTGGATACGGTATAGAAGTCAAGCTGGTTTTTTGAGAAATACTGATATAGTAGAAACTTCTGATATTTTAATTGCCTTTTGGGATGGAAAGTCAAGCGGAACAAAAGATAGTATATCTAAAGCTGAAAAGAGGAATATACCACTCTATATCATTAAGACATCAAAAAGTTAATATATATGATGTTGAATACTATTATAACAGAAGCAATTACAAACACTAAAAATGCAAAATCAAATATTTTAATTGGCATATTAAAGATGAAATGGAGAAATATGTCTGTTAGTGATAGCAAAGTAATAACTGGATATATAAAGCAAGTATTCGATAATATTAAGCCAGAAGCAAAAAGAGAATCTGAGCATTTTTTTACTAATGGCGGTAAAGTTTTATTTACGAAAATAAACGAAGGGGCTAGTTATACAAGTGTAAATAGACGCGGAAGTAATATTGCTATGAACATTTCAAATGTTAATGATATAGAACATGAACTTGGGCATGTAATAGATAAGGTGCAACAAGGTGGAAATGTGATGGGGCGCGGAAAACTTTTATCAAATGTTGATGAAAATAAAATATCTGACGAAGAGTATCTTAAATATTATGAAGAGTTTAACGGATATATTTCAAGATTTATTGGAAATTTGAGGCAAGGAAAAAATATTAATTTTAGTTCTTTTAGAGAATTTTTAAAATATTTAATAGATGAATTTGTTCCTAAAAATGTATCACAAGAAGAGAAAGAAGATATAAAAAATTTTACATCTTATAATCTTTCAAAAGATGTAAAATTTAAGAATAAAATAATTAAAAGATTAAGCAGAGAAGGCGTAGATTATAGGAAGGTAGTAAATGTTTCGGTATAATTTTTTAAGCGACTTATTAGATGGTTCTCTCGTTACGCCAATAAGAAATGAAAATGGCAATATTGTCTGTTTAAACGATCTTGGAAAAGAAGTAATTTATACAATAAATGATTTTGATTTTTCTAAAAAACCTGAAGACAGGCAAGCTGTTTCAATGGATGATATAATAGAGCAAATGGAACATGATGCTCCAAATGATGAAGAAGACGAAACGCCGCAAGAAGTTAATATTATAATGGCAAGTTCTTCAAATAATGAAACTCCAATTTCAAAAGAAGAACTTGAAAAAGCCAACGCGTTAAAAAGAAAAATTTTAGCAAAAGCTGGACTCTATTATGGGCGTTTAGATAATATTTCAATAGATATGGAAAATGAGGTAATTAAAGATGAGTAAAACATTAAAAACAATAATGGAAGAAGTATTAACTCCAGAGACAATATTTCAACAAATGACTGCTTTTCAGAAGCAATATCAGGCAAATATGGGATTTTTAGATCAACAAGCTCCTATGCTTAAACAAAATCAAGCTTGGGCCAAACAAAGACAAATGTCAGATCAACAACTTGCTGGAATGTTAAAATCTGTTAGTGCTTTAATAGCACAACAAAAGCAAACACAGCAACAACAAGCACAACAACAGCAACCACAAGGGCAACAAGCAGCAAAACCAGCGCAAGGTGCACCAAATGGAACCCCAGCAGCTAATGATGTAAAAACTAATACTACGCCAACTCCTGGACAACCACAAGCTGCCAATGGCGTTGCTGGCGTTCAGCAACGGACCGCTTAACCACTTGACAAAAAATAATTTTTTTGTTATAATAAAGGTAGAATATGATATCTGAACAATGTAAAAACTGTCCTCATAAAAATATTTCAAATGAAATAAAAAGTTTTTTTAGCCATAAAACGAATAACAAACTTTTTGGAAAATGTCTTCAAGAAGAAACTATGCCAAAAAATTTTCGTTGTTTTGAAAAGGCATTTTATGTGGATTGGAATTCTGTTGAGACTCAGTTTCAAGAAATGATTGAAAGAAGAAGTAGTGGAATACAAAACTTTTGAAGACAGAATTATTAGTGTCGCTAATCAATTAGCAAGTGAAGTTTATTTTAGATATAAGAAATATCGCCCTATAGGAATTAATAATTTTAAGAATAAATATTTTAAATATTTTTCTAAAGCAGCTGAAATGTTTTCAACAAGACAAGATTTTGATGTTGAAAAATTTGTTTCTGCTCAATATGAAAAATATGCTATTTTTTATCCGCAACAAATTAGTTCTGAAAGTGCTTGGAAAACTTATCAGGAACATAAAGATTTATCTTTAAAAGATTCAAGTGAAGAAAGGCAACTTGCTTTAGAATTGACATCAACACATGGATTAATGAGAAAGAAAACTGTTAAACAATTTTTTGAAAATAAAATGAATATATTAAAACTTAGAAATGGACAGCTTAATGATAGAATAAAATATTTTTGTTTTAGTAAGTATTTTTGTTTTATACTTTTACCAGAGCATTTGGAAAAATTAGAAAAACCATTTGATATAAAAATATGTAAAATAAGAGTGAGAGAGTATCCAAGATTAATAAAATGGCTACAAGAAAAATTAGGAGAAGATTATTATGACAATTGAGGAAAGAATAGCAAAAGTAAGATCAGAAATTGAAGAACTTGGTATTCTTAATATGAACTGTGATGGATTATTTAATGGCGAACAATTTTCTAGAGTTCCAATAGATCTTGAAATGATAGAAAATGCAATAGCAATTATTAAAGAAGAAAATAAAAAACATCCAGACGATTGGTTATCTAAATATAATGATTTTATATTAAAAGTTAGAGAAAAAGTTTTTGAATACCCTAAAGAAGAATATGAAAAATATTTTAAGGAATCACAAGAATATTTTTGGCAATGTCGTGAAAAAAATTGTTCTTGTGATGAAGCATTAAAACTTACATTAATTGAATTTAATCCCAATAAATATTGGAAAAATAAATGATTTGTTGTATAGATGGTTCAAACATTATAGGAATTACTTTTGCAATAGCAAAACGAGAATTACAGAAAAATAAAGGAATGGATTATGAGTTTATAAAAGAAGATGTTCCTTTTTTTTATCATATATTTATGAAAAAAATTGTTCCTATATTGTCAACTTATAAAAATTGTATATTTTGTTTTGAAGGTCTTCATTCAACTGCTTGGAGAAAGAGTGTTTATCCAGCTTATAAGGCCAACCGTGATGAAAAAAAACAAACACAAGATTTTAAAGTCTTAAAAGATGAGTATCAAAACATAGAAAAATTTTTACATTTTTTTAGATGTAAAACTTTAAGAGTAGAATTAGCAGAAGCAGATGATTTAATCTATAAAATTTGTGAATTAGAAAGTAAATCAGATGATGTTGTTGTAATAAGTAATGACAAAGATTTTGTTCAATTATTAAATTTTTTTTCTAATATAAGAATTTATAATCCAATTAAAAAAGTTTTTGAAAAAAACAATGAAAATATTTTATTAGAAAAAAGTCTTATTGGTGATGTTTCAGATAATATAAAAGGAATACCAGGCGTTGGAGAAAAGGTTTTTCAAAAAATGTTAGCGGACAAAGCACTTTGGAATAAAAAAATGACGCAAGAAAATATTGATTTACAAAAAAGAATATTGCAAATTATTGATTTAAGAAATTTTCCTAAACATTTACAAGAAAACATAGAAGTTCAATATAAAACAATGGAATGGAATAAATTTGATAAAG
>JAIRLV010000131.1 GCA_031259185.1 Elusimicrobiota bacterium
AGCAAAGCTTGGGTAAGCTGGATAGCAACCCGACAGGTTTTTGGCTCTTTTTCCACACTTTTTCGTTAAAAGACCTGTCGGGTTCCTTACGAGTTGTTTCAAGCTTTGCTTGATTACAATTTGTATAGCGGGATTCATTTCATTAGAGATCTTGGACAGGCTCTAAACTCTGTCAAGCTAACGCTTGCCAATCGTTAAGGCAGTTCGCACCGAGTAGGTACATCCTGCCTAAATTCTGTCAAGCTAGCGCTTGCCAATCGTTAAGGCAGTTCGCAATTGGAGATAAGTTAACAGGTTCTAAAATCATCAGATAAAGATTATTTTTTTCAAAATTTGGTGTCGCCGATCACCGAAAATGTCCCCAAAAAAGTAAAAAATAACACTATTTTTTACTTTACTCTTTGCCAATGAGCCCCTTGTTCATGTGATATTTTAGAACCTGTTAACGATCTCTCTATCGATGGATTGCGTTTACCAAGTTTGTAATCAATTAAGCTCAAAACAACTTGTAAACCTGTCAGGTTTTTTTGAGAAATTTTTACGCGTTTCTAGGCTAGAAGTACAGCTTCTAGGTAACAGATAAAAGAAAACGAAGTTTTCTCTCACCGGAAACGCAAGGATACGCGGTGCTAAATCGAGGCTCCCGTTCTAACGATTTGTAATCAAGCAAAGCTTGAACAAATCGTAAAGAACCCGACAGGTCTTTTAACGAAGAAAGGCAAAAAATTACCAAAAAAGTCGCGATTACGGAGATCGTTAACAGGTTTTTAGAAAAATTTTCTGAAAATAAATCCAGAAAAAAGAACTTCTGCTTGCTAATTTTAAATTTAACAAAAATACTCATTATCAAGGGCAGCAATCAACGATGAATAGCAAAATAACGAAAATTTTGGGGTACTTTCATGCTTCAATAACATTTATTGAAATATCCATGTTTAAATATTTGACCCCATTTAATCAAAATGATAATATTAGTTCGATTAAAGAAATGGAGGAAATATTTATGAAAAATTTTTTTAATTTTAATCTTGATAAATTAGTATTACGTGCTGATACAATGGCTCTTTACGGCAAAGATTTTTTAGCATTTGAAGAAAAAGATAAACAAATAAGTATAAATAAAACAATTTTTGTTACTTTTACAAAAGGATGTTCCTTTTCATGTAAAATTAGTCGGATCTCTTGCCCAAACCAAATATAGAAATGTTGGTTTTGTTGAAAGATGGAAAATGTCCCAAAAATTATAAAGTTAAAATCAACATTAGCTTCTCCGTGCTCTTTTTTAATTCATACGAATTGAAGCTCATTATCAAGATAATGGAAGAAAGAATTTATGTTGATTTTTTGACTTTTTTTGAGGATATTTTTAAAAATTAACTAATTTTATTTTGGCTGTAATAATCATCATTATTGAAAGAAAAATACTGGGAAATATTAAGTAGGTTAAGTTATTTATAAATAAGCAAAAAAAGAATAAAAACGTAATAATTAAAAGTATATTTCTATGAAATTTATATAGCCTTAGTAAATATTTTTTAGGACAAGGGTAAAACCTTATATTTATGGATTGAATTGTATTTTTATATAAATTAATTAGGTTAATATGTATGAAATATAATATTAAAAAGAACATTAATAATAGTAGGAAGTTTTTTATCCATAACGATAGTAATATAAGCACTAAAAATAACCAATTAAATGGGGATCTTAATTCTTTGATTCTGGCATATCTTTCCGTCATTAGGTAGAAAAATAAATTAAAAGAAATTATTTTTATTTTTTTACTAATAAATAATATTATTCTATTTTCTTTGTTTCCTAGATTGCTCAGCCAAAATTAAAAGGTTCCAATCAAGATTATTTTCTTTGTTAACTTTTTTTAATTTTTTTATTAAAAGAGCAATCAATAGAACAAAAATTAAGAAAGTAAAAATACCCTTTTGATAAACTAATAGAACTACTTCGCTAAAAATGATTATCGGAGTTATAGATATAATTATTTTTTTGGAAATATAAAAATAAATAAAAGTTAATAAATATTTGGATATTGTTATAAGAATTAAAAAGCATATGTATATCCTACATTTATTTTTATTAAATAAAACGGAACTAATAGGGAAATGCCGAATATATATTTGATTAAGTTTAATAATAATGTGAAAAATAGTGAATGAATTATTTCTTTAATTACAAATTTTTCTTTAGTCAATAGAAATAAAGAATCCGCTTCTTTTACAAAGATTAGCGGACATGATGGCATAATCAATAAAAAAAAATAAAAGACAATTATTAATTTGGATTCGCATAAAGGCAAATTTAAAAATTGACGATAGATAGTTGTTACATTTTTATAGAAAACGAGAAAAAAAAGAAAAATAAAACATATAAAAGAGCCATTGAAAACATGTTGGCAGTATATTAAATTTTGTTGAATATATTTTCTTTTTCTTTTTTTCCACATTTTATTCATATTAGATGTCCCCTCTATGCATTTTTTAACATAAAAATATCAAAATATTTTAGATGGATTATATATAAAGAAAAAGACATATGCAATGAATTTGAATTATGGAAGAGCATCATTAGAGTTATATGAAAATTTAATAAAAATATTGAAATAAAATTAGATAAAAAACAAATAAATTCTAGATATTTTATTGTTAGAAAACAGGAATGGTTTACTATACATAAAGAAATTATGAATTTAAGATCAAATAAATATCAGAACGATATAAGAAGTTTATTAAGAAATCACATTTATAATCAGTGGCTATTTAATGTTTCGTTTGCAAATTATAATTTGGATCGCGTTTACCTTTGCTTTAGCATTAGGTTTTATCATTTACTTTTTCTATGGATGTAAACATTCGACATTTAATAAAATTTGGTAAGCGCACATAAAATCATTATTACTAAAAAAAGATGATCCAAAAATTTTAATTCCAAAGAAATGAATTAAAATCATTCCTAACTCTGATTTTTTGAACTCATCTTCTCAATTGAATAAACAATTTTTAATCATCGAAGTTATAATGAGATGAATGCTGTCGAAAATGAAACTTCCATGGAAGAATTGATCCATTCTCTTCCACCTACTACATGTCCATACTTATGGTACCCTCCACAGGCACACCATGCATGATGTTTGCGAGTGTCATATTATTATTTACGACGAAGACCCCAGTTATACAAGTTCCAGTTAAGACAATATTTTTTCATTGATTTTCCCTCCATAACTAATTTTTTTGTTCATGATTTAAGTATTCTATACAATCCGTCGATTTCAGATTCAAAAAATTTTAATAGTTTAGGAAAATATTGTAGGTACGTCCTGCTTAAACTCTGTCAAACTTCGTTTGCCAATCGTTAAAGCAGTTCACAAATTACTACCATACATCTAATTTTCGAGGAGGTTTAATAAAGCATCAACAATTTCTTTAAATCCCATTCCATTGGAAGCTTTTAACATAACCATATCTTTCGGTCGAATATAAGCTTTAACCGTTTGGATAAGTTTGGCTTTTTCATTTTTTGAATAGTGAAAGATCGTTTTTTCGGGGTATTTTGATTTAAGAACCTGATACAAACTTGCCATTTCTTCGCCATATAAGAAAAGATAGTGAATGGTATCAGGATAAAGATTAAAAGCCAAGTTTTTATGAAATTCTTTTGCATTTTCACCCAAATTAAGCATATCTCCAAGGATTGCAATGCGTCTGCTAGTGGTAATCATCTGAGCAAAACTTTTTAAAACGAGTTTCATAGCTGTTGGATTGGCGTTATAAATATCGGATAGAATTTCTACACCGTCGTCTCTTTTAAACCATTCGGTACGACTTTGAGTTAATTTTAATTTTTTTAAGCTCTCACAAATATCTTTGGTAGCAATCTTCATTT
>JAIRLV010000142.1 GCA_031259185.1 Elusimicrobiota bacterium
AAATTTTTAAAAATAAAAGCAGGATTACTAAGGTAATTGGAATTAAATTTATAGATTTGTATGAAAAAGAGCATTTTTTTTCGATTGGTTGTAAAAAAAAATTAGATATTTTTTGTAAAATTAATATAATTTTGTTTTCTGTTATCGCATTAAATGAATTAAAAATATAAGTGAAAACGATTGAAATAATAATAATTATCATACTTATTTCAAAAATACTAGATATAAACATTAAAAAAATTTTCACTAAATTTGCCATAATCATAAATTTTGCCTTCTTAAGTTTAAGATATATAATAATACAAACTTTTTAATATTGCAAGTGAAAAAAATTATAAAAATTCTGCCTAGTCAGGATTCGAACCTGAAAAACGAGATCCAGAGTCTCGCGTGTTACCAATTACACCACCAGGCAATTATTATACTGAAAATCTAAACATTTTGACTTAAAAATAAATCAATAAAAAATTTGACTTTTTAATAATTTTAGTTTGTATATTTTAGATAAATTTGGTATATTATACATTATTTGTTTCAAAAAATTAATAAAAAATAAAAAATAAAAAATAAAAAATATTTTAAAACAATAAATTTAAAGGATAAAAGAATGTGTAATAAAAATACCAATATAAAAGATTTTAAAAATCTAAAATTTGAAGAAGCCTTAAACCGATTAGAGGATATTGTTGAAAAATTAGAAAATAATTCTGCGGAACTAGAAGAAGCGACGAAATTATTCGAGATTGGTATGCAATTATCTGACTTTTGTCAAAAAAAATTAGAAGAATCAAAACGAAAAATTGAAATAATTAAAATAAATGAAAATGGAAACAAAACAAAAGAAGAATTTACGGAATTAAAAGATGAGGTTTAGCTTTTTATAAACAAAAAATATGACTTTTTTGGTTAATTTTTTTTTAGGAGAATTTATGACTCTTCAAAAATCTTTATTTGAATACAACACAAAAACTACAAGATATTTTCCCAATTATGACGAAGATTTATATAACAAGTTAGTTGCGAATATTACAGTAAAAAATTCTATTAAAAGTAAAAGCGAGATACAAAATGATAAAAATAATTTGCCCGAAGTATCAGAAGTAGAATTAGCGAGGCATTTTACAAATTTGGCAAAAAAAAATTATAGCGTGGACAATGGAATTTATCCATTAGGTTCTTGTACTATGAAATATAATCCTAAAATTACAGAAAAGATCGCTAACTATAAAAATTTTAACGATTTACATTCATATGCAGAATTAAAAAATATGCAAGGTTTTTTGAAGGTTATATCAGAAACAGAAAAATTGTTATCTATAATTACTGGAATGGAACAAACTACATTGTCACCTTGTGCAGGAGCACATGGAGAATTTGTTGGGCTTTTGATAATTGATAAATACCACAAAACAAAAGGAGATTTCAATAGGAATAAAGTAATTTTGCCAAAAACAGCCCATGGGACAAATCCTGCATCCGTTTCACTTGCAAATTTAGAGGTTGTGGAACTTGAGACAAATATTGATGGAAGTATAAATTTAGATATTTTAAAAAAAACCGTTGGCGAAAATACTGCTGCTTTTATGTTGACAAATCCAAGTACGCTTGGTTTTTTTGAAAAGAATATTTTAGAAATTTCTGAAATTATTCATAATAATGGCGGGTTGCTTTATTATGATGGTGCAAACTTGAATGCTTTATTGGGGATTGCCAAACCGGGAGATATGGGTTTCGATGTTATGCATTGCAATGTACACAAAACTTTTGCGACGCCACATGGCGGAGGCGGCGCTGGCGCTGGACCTGTTAGCGTGAAGAAATTTTTGGAAGAATTTTTACCAAATCCAAGAATAGGCTTTGACTCTGAAAAAAATGAATATTTTATATGTGGATCTCACAAAAATTCTATTGGCAAAATTAGAAGTTATTTTTGTAATTTTCAAGTTATTCTAAAAACTTATCTTTATATTTTGATGTTGGGCAGAGAAGGACTTAGAGAAACTGGAGAAACCGCTATCTTTAATGCTAATTATTTATTGAAAAAAATTATTGACAATGACATCTTTGAATATCCTTTTGGCGATAAGACTTGTATGCATGAATTTGTGGTTTCAGCTGATAATTTTAAAAATGAAAATGTAAAAGCTCTTGATATTGCAAAACGAATGATAGATTATAATATTCATCCCCCAACTATTTATTTCCCATTGATTGTACATGAAGCAATGATGTTTGAGCCGACTGAAACAGAAAGTATTGAGCGAATGGATGATTTGATAAATGTACTTTTAAAGATAAAAGAGGAGATATTCAATGAGCCAGAAAAAGTCAAAAATGCACCTATTGACACAGAAATTGGGCGATTGGATGAAGTAAAAGCTGTCAAAGAGTTGAATTTAATATACAAAAAAATATGATTAGCGCTTTGTGTTTTGATGACATATATAAAAAATTTTTTTAAATGAATAAATTAAAATGGGCATAATAAACTAGAGGAAAATAAATGTTAGATATAATTGCTATAATAATTTTACTATTTTGCGCTGGATATGGACTTTACAATGGATTTATAAAAGTTTTATTTTATTTGTTATCTATAATTTTGGGGAGTGTGATAGCAGCAAAATGTTATATTTATGGTTCAAATTTTTTGCCTGAAGGTGATTGGACGCTTTTATTCTCGTTTGCAATAATATTTTTTATCAGTTCTTTTATTATAACATTAATAGGGAAATTTTTCACTAAGTTTTTTGAAAAGATTTTACTAAAACCTGCTGATAGAATTTTAGGAATGTTTTTCGTTTGTTTTCTTGGGACTTTAATGATTGGGATGCTTTACCAAGGTATTTTGAGCGTAGATTCAAAATTTTTAAAAAAATATCATAACGAAAAAGCAGAAATTGTAAAAAAAATTTACAATTTTGACAAAAAATGTTATGACATTTTGCCAACTTCTCTTAAAGACAAAATGAGTTTAAAAAATTTGACTTCAAAAACAAAAAAAGTTACAAAAGAAATTCCAGATATTGAACTAGTCATTGATAAATAATAGATGATTAATTAGAATTAAATAATTATCAAAAGCTTATAAACAAATAATTTAGTTGGGTTGCATTATAATTTTTAGAGTAATTAAATAAAAAGTTGCTGAATTTCCAATAAGATAGGGCTATAAAATGATTAGAAAAGCGAATTTAAATGATGCAAAAAAGATTCAAAAACTGATTAATTCATATGCCGATAATAAAGTTATGTTGCCTAGATCGTTAAATCATTTGTATGAACATATAAGAGAGTTTATGGTATATGTAGATGACAATGATGAAATTAAAGGCTGCTGTGCTGCGCATATTTTTTGGAATGATTTAGCCGAAATAAAAGCATTGGCTGTAGACAAAGATTATTTGAAAAAAGGAGCTGGGAAACAACTGGTTGAGGCTTGTATACAAGATGTAAAAAGTTTAGGCATAAAAAAAGTTTTTGCCCTGACGTATGTAGATAAATTTTTTTCAAAAATAGGATTTAATCAAATAAATAGAGATAATCTCCCTCAAAAAATTTGGCAAGAATGTATTCATTGCCCCAAATTTCCTGAATGCGACGAAATTGCCGTTATAAAAAATATAGAATAAATTATTTTGTGTTTATAAAAAAATGAGATTTCTTTGCAAAAAATTTGTATGAATATTGAAAAATAATATTTATAATAATTTAGGCTCTTAACTAGCAAAAAGAAAAA
>JAIRLV010000147.1 GCA_031259185.1 Elusimicrobiota bacterium
TTTTATCAAAATCTTTTTTATTGTTTCCATAAACAATTTTTTTGTCTTTAATATCTTTAAATTAAAATATATTATGTTTTTTAACGATTAATCATGCATAATTATATTCTGCAAATAAATCTGATTGTCCATTCATTTTTTGTAAATCAATTTTATAATTTGATATAAATAATTCTTTTCCAACTTCCACTTTTTTTTTGTTTATAATTATTCATACCATATTGTAATTCCCATTCATTAATATATGCAAAGTCAAATAGTTTTTTTTTATTTTGTCTGTATTATCTAAAGTAATTAACCATTTATGATTACATTTTTTCATATCGTCCGCAAATTTTTGATGATCAAAAAAAATATGCAAATCTCCTTTTTTTCCATATAATCTAGATTTCGATTGACGATAATACGGAGGATCAAGAAAGATAAATACATTTTCACATTTTTCAAAAATAATGTATTCATAACTTTTATTTAAAATAGAAACATCTACTAATATATTTTCTAATAATTTTATTCTTTCAATGGATGAATAAGTAAATCTATCTTGAAACGCTTTTTCTGAATAACCGCCTGAATCTACTGTGCCAGAAAAAGTTGTTCTATTAAGAATAAAAAAACGAACGGCTCGTTCAAAATCAGTAAAATCGGTGTTTTTAGTATAAAATTGAAATATTTTTTTTCCATCGTTTTATGTTGATTTAATTTTATATATCATAATCATATCATATCATATCATATAAATTTTTATTATTTTTTTTAGCGAATCTCAAAAAACAATATAAATCATAGTTTAAATCATTTATAGTAAATTTTGAATTATTTAATATATTTTGTTTTATGACAAAAATACAGATCCGCCACCAACAAAAGGTTCTCTATATTTTTTTATCTAATACGGCACTTAAACTAAATACGAAGTTTTTTTTTAATGTTTCTTTTTGCTTTTGACAAAAAAAAATAAGAAATTTTGTTTCTTTGAAGAATAAAAACATAAAAAAATTTGTTTCTTTTGAAAAAGAAAAACAAAAAAAATAATACTCCCCTTTTTCTGCTACTTTGATTATAAGCTAATTAAAAATATAAATTTTACAATAAAAATATTTTGTCAAAGCGTAAAAAAAAAAGAAGATAAAAAATCCTTAAATTTATCTTTATTATAAAAAAACAAAAAAATCCAAAAAATGCTAACTTATTTGATATTATGTTAATAAAATGCTAAAATATAAAAATATGTACTTTTAGTTTACAATAAATTATTTTTGTAAATTTTTTAAGGAATAAATTTATGATTTACTTTTCTACATTTATGATAGCTTTTATGGTTTCAATTTTTTCAACTATTTTTTTTAAAAAGTTAGCAGTAAAATACAAGATTTATGACGAACCAAAAAGTAATATAAAAACTCATAAAACTCCAATTCCATATTTAGGTGGATTAGCAATTGCTTTTTCATTTTTTTTTACATTAATTATAATTAGGTTATTTACTCATTTTGAAACTGGAACTCTTAGAAATCTTTGGGGTATATTTCTAGCAGGATTTCTGATTTTAATTATTGGTTTGATAGATGATTTAAAAGATTTAAATTTTAAAATTAAAATTTTTTTTCAGTTCATTGTTGCAACTATTTTGATTTTATTTGGAATGAAGATTCAATTTATTTCACCAGATTATTTAGCTATAATTTTTACATATTTATGGATAATTGGAATTATAAATGCTATAAATTTGATTGATATAATGGATGGGTTGTCTAGTGGAATAACGATTATAGCTTGTTTAGCTTTTTTTTTCATTAATTCAACTAGTGAAGCTTATTTTGTAAATTTTGCTGCAATTGCTTTGTGTGGAGCTTGTTTTGGATTTCTAAAATTCAATTTTAATCCTGCAAGTATTTTTATGGGCGATACAGGAAGTTTGTTCATTGGTAGTGTTTTAGCAGCAATTTCACTTGGAGCAAATTATTCTGGGAATAATGAAATAGCCATATTTTCTCCTATTTTGATTTTGATAGTTCCTATATATGATACGTTTTATATCAGCTATAAAAGAATACAAAAAGGAAAATCTATTTTTATAGGAAGTAAAGACCATATTGCTTTAAGATTAAATTTTTATGGATTTTCCATAAAAAAAACAGTTTTAATTTTATATATATTTTCAATATTTTTTTCTTTATTGGCTTTTTTTATAGTCAAAACTAATTTTAAAATAGCATTAATTATTTACATTATTACTTTGATAGTATCATTGATAATTGGGAATAAATTGGGTAAAATAATTGTTGAGGATTGATATTAAAAAAGTTTATTTTTGATTATTTATATTTATAATTTAAAAGTAAAATTTTTATATAAATGATTTCGATGTATTGATTTTAGTAAAATATCGGAGCCCATATGAAAGAAAATAATGATTTAAGCTTTGAAAAAATAAAAGTTATAGAAAAATATAAAAATAAAAGAATACTTGTAATTTATGGTGGCTGGTCAAAAGAAAGAGAAATTTCTCTTTTGACAGGGAAAGCAATCCTAAAAAGTTTATTAAATTTAGGATTAAATGCGATAGGTATAGATTTGACTCTTGAAAATATTGAAACTAGTTTGGATGGGAATAAATTTGATATAGTTTATATCGCTTTGCATGGGAGAGGTGGTGAAGATGGCAAAATACAAGCTTTATTGGATTTAAAAAAAATATATTATACAGGATCAGGAGCTTTGGCTTCTGGCATTGCTATGAACAAAGTTTTCACAAAAGATATTCTATTTGCGAATGGAATTCCGACTCCTAATTTTTTAAAATTAGATGTAAAAAAAGTTTTTAATTTAGACGATATTCAAAAAAGTTTAAATGATAAAAATTTACACTTTCCATTAATTATAAAACCCGTTAATGAAGGTTCTGCTATAGGAGTTTTTATAATAGAAAATATTGATAAGTTAATGGATGCAATAAAAAAAGTTAAAAATATAGATAGTGAAATATTGATTGAAAAATATATAAAAGGGAGAGAATTTACAGTCGGGATAATCGGGGATTTTGTTTTGCCAGTTCTAGAAATTGTGTCAGATAATAATTTTTATGATTATGAAGCAAAATATAAAAATGGAAAATCAAAACATTTTATTCCAAAAGATTTAGATATACAAATTTTAGAAAAGATGCAATATTTTGCAAAAAAGGCTTTTGATATAATTGGTTGTAAAGCTGTCGCTAGAGTAGATTTTATGTTTGAAAATGATGAAATATTTGTATTAGAAATCAATACAGTTCCAGGTATGACAGAAACAAGTTTATTGCCAAATGCAGCAAAAGAATGTGGTTTATCGTTTGATGAATTGGTTTTATTTATTCTTGATTCATCTTTTAGAGAAAACTTGTATTTTGATAGATAAAAATAAAATTCTTTACTTAAAAAAATGTTATAATTTTAAGAAAAAAGATATATATCAATATTGATTCAATTATAGAATTTATAATTTTGCTATCATCATTACGACACCATTTTTGCCATTTTAATATACTCGAGGACAATACTTTTTAAATGAATCGATGAAAAATAAATAAATATTTTTGTTTAAAATTTTATGTATGAAACAAGGATATGAAAATTTAATGATTTTAAGAGTAAAATTATTGCCTTATTCTAGCAAAAACGAAATTTGTGAAAAAATCTTTATAGACGACTTAGAATGCTTAAAAATAAAAATAAAAGCTCCTGCAATTGATAACAAGGCAAATTTGGAATTAATTAATTTTTTAGCCAAAATTTTAGACATTCCAAAAAGTTCAATAAAAATTTTGAAAGGTGAAAAAAATAAATTTAAAATTTTGAGTTTAGAAATTGATGAAAAAGTATTTTTCAAAAAAATTGAAAATTTAGAACAGTCTTAATCTTAATTTAAAATGTTTTTGCAATCATTTTTAATTAAGGATATACTTTTAAATAATATGGATTTATTTTATGTTGAATAATCTTTTTAATAAAAATTTCAGTATTTTTTATATTTTGATTTTGCTAATATTTTGTTATGGATGTACACCTGTTTCACAGCAGTATTTTGAGCGAAATTTTCCTGACAAAGAATATAAGACTTTATTGAATGAAAAAAAAGTTCAAAAAAGTAATGAGGATAATAATTTGGACACAAATCATTTTATGACTAAAAGCACAATGCAAAAATTTATAAAAGTTAATATTACTGATTTTTCTAAAGAAAATTCTTTGTCTATAATTCCAAATGGAGATTATGAAATTTTTGTTAATAAAAAATTGAAAGGCGAGCTTATTAATGGAAGCGAATATAAACTTGGAATTTATGCAGGACAACGAGTTGTTATAGCAAAACAAAAAGTCTACGATGAAGTAATTTATTTGCGAGGCAAGACTGGCAACGAATATATGCAAATAAATGACAAAAAGTATAGAAATAATTTTTATATAGGCATTAAAAAAAATAAATTTTGTGTAATAAATGAAGTAGAACTTGAAAATTATTTATATGGAGTTATTGGAAAAGAAATAAATTATTCATGGAATATAGAATCTATAAAAGCACAAGCTGTTGTAGCTAGAACTTTTTCATTAGCAAATTTAGGGAAATTTAAAAAAGATGGATTTGACCTATGCGATACGACCGCGTCTCAAGTTTATGGCGGAATGGAGGCAGAACATGGTAAAATAATTGAAGCAGTAGATTCAACAAAAAATGAAGTAATTGCGTATGATAAAAAATTAGCTCAAGCTTTTTATCATAGTTCTTGTGGCGGGCACACTGAAAATGCAGAAAATGTTTGGGGCGAACCTTTGAAATATTTACGAGGAATTAGTTGTAATTATTGTAAAAATTCTCCTAATTTTGAATGGAAAACTACTTTAACATTTTCTGATATTACAAAAGCTTGTCAAGAAAAAGGGTATAAAGTTGGAAACATTACAAAAATAAAAGTTCGTAGATTTTCAAAATCTGGAAGAGTTAGAGAATTGACTTTATTTTGGGATGAAAGTTCAGCAACTATAAAAGGAACAGAGTTTAGAGCATTAT
>JAIRLV010000152.1 GCA_031259185.1 Elusimicrobiota bacterium
ATTTATATTTTTTCAATAATAAGTTGGGGCTGGACTAATTTTCCGATTAAAAAACATTTTTTTATTTTTTTAATAAAATTAATTTAAATCATTCAAATAGTCAGCCAATAAATTATATAGTTTTATCAAAATGTTTATTATTTGTAATTGTTAAATCTATACTTACATTCTTTGATATGTGGCACGAATTTATAGCTTCTCAAACCTTTAAAATTACTTAATCTACCCATTCGCATAACTCCAAAAGGTATATTCTATGTTATGTGGTTTTTAATTTTTGCAAATTCATTTTTACTATGATGTATCCTATAGCGCTTATAGCCATCAACTATTAACACATCATATGATTTCCAACAATCCGTATGAATTATAGGGCCAATGCAGATTTTCCTTTTTATTATTGGCAAAAGTTCTTTTTTACTGGTATTATTTATAATTTTTAGATATACTTTGATCAAGCCTTTTTAAAACTCCAAAAACTATTTTTTTACTTCTAGCTCCTCCCATTTTTTCCCTATTACTCTTTTTGCTCCAAAATAATTCTCATCTAGCTCAAAAATTCCTTATTCTACTCCACTTTTTTTGTGTTTTAGGATTTCCTCTAAAATCGTTTATCGTAACAAATTTAATATTTATTTATAGTATTTCTATTGATTTTTGTCAATTTACTTGTCTGGCTCGTTGTTAAATTTAGCTCAAAACATTTAATTATTTTTTCTATTTTATATTTTGCTAAATGTCTATTTTTTATGGCATTCTCTAGTTTACTTTTTTTTGCTAAACTAGTCTAGATCCTTTTTTTAATATAAAATAGTACATAACTCTAAAAATTAATTTTTTATATTTAATTTACAGAATTACTATGCTAATTTATTTAATATTTTATTTAAAAAATATTTCTTGTTCTTCTTGTGTCAGTTTTAAAAAATCTATTATTTTTTTTCTTTCTTTTTGTGTCCATTTAGAATATTGTGAAGATTTCATGTAAAAAGTTCCAGGATTAATACCTATTGAAATAGCTAATTCTTTTTGTGTACAATCAAGTTCAGTTAGTTTTTGTTTTAAAATCTTTTTTGCATTTTTATCATTTGCTAATTTTTTCATAATAAAACTCCCTTTGATATCATATCATAAATATGTTATTATTTTTCTAAATCAATGTCTACTTTTTTTAAAAATTATTGGTATTTTTTAAAAAATATTAAGACTAAAGATATTAATATAAAATAATTTTTTTATATTATTTCTTTCTTTATTTTTATAAAAATTATAATGATAATTTTTGCATATCTTATACAATGCAAAAATAAATTTGATTTTATTAATGCATTGTATTAAGACATTTCTAGAATTTTGTTTTTTGGGTTTTTAATAAAAGATTTTTTGAAAATTAGAACCTTTAATTGTTACATTTTTTTGACAACAAAATAGAAACTATATTATATTACACATATCTCATCAGTTTTGAATTAATTATATTATTTAATTTTATTTTAAAAATATAATAATTATTAATTTTGGTTTCAATTAATTAAAAATTATTTGTTGTTCTTCATCCGTAAGCTGTAAAAATTTACAAATTTTATCTTTTTCTGATTCTTGCCATTTTGAAAAACCTGAAATTTTCATATAAAAGGTTGTTGGATTAGTTCCAATTGCTACCGCCAAATCTTTTTGCGTACAATTAAGCTTATTTAATTTTAATTTTATCAATTTCCTTTTTTCATTAGTATCTTCTTCAAATTTTTTCATAAATTTATCTCCTTATATTTGAGTATATAAAAATATATTATTATTTTTTACTAAAAAAATCTACATTTTTTATTTTACTACTTTAATTAAGGTAGTAAATATTTTTTTAAACTGCAGTAAAAAACTAATTTTTATAATAAATTTTTTTATTATATTTATTTTTTTTAAATTTAAAAACAAGCTTATTTAAAATTAAATAATGAAGTTTATTTTTTATTGATTTTGATTGATTATTTTGTTTATTGATATTTTTTAATGAAAATCAACAGATCTTGTATATTATTTAAAGAGACTATTTTAATATTTTTGCTTTTTTCTAAATTTTTTATATCATTCACAAAATCAGATTTATTATGAGATTTAATATCTTGTTTCAAATTTATAAAATTCGCTGTAATCAATTGCTTCACTCCAAAAATTTCCATTCTTTTTAACCTTTCCTGCATAAACGATACTGCTCTAATTTCTCCATTCAATCCAACTTCTCCTATAAAAACTATATTTTTAGGTAAAATTATATCAAAATAACTACTTATTATTCCAGCGCAAACCGCTAGATCTAATGCTATATCTTTAATTTTCATTCCACCAACAATATTTATAAAAACGTCTTGATTATAAAACATTAGTTTTAACTTTTTCTCTAAAACTGCTATCAAAAAAAATATTCTATTAATGTCAAAACCTGTTATTTGTCTTCTTCCAAAACTATTAAATGTTTTTGTAATTAATGCTTGGACTTCAATATTTAATGCTCTTGTTCCTTCTATTATAGTAGATATGACGTTCCCAGAACTTAAAGAATTTTCATTATCATAAAAAATTTTATCTGGATCTTTCACTTCCAAAAGCCCATTCGTAGTCATTTCAAAAACTGCAATTTCAGAAGTATTGCCAAATCTATTTTTAAAACTTCTAATGATTCTATAAATTCCTTTATCGTCTTCAAAATATAAAACTACATCTACGATATGTTCTAAAATTTTAGGTCCCGCTAAA
Source organism: Elusimicrobiota bacterium (assembly GCA_031259185.1). Taxonomy (GTDB): domain Bacteria; phylum RUG730; class RUG730; order RUG730; family RUG730; genus JAIRLV01. Next base: position 2,752 of record JAIRLV010000152.1, read on the forward strand.
TTTCCATCCTTTGTTATATGTCCAATCAAAAATATAGCAATATTTTTAGTTTTACAAAGTCGCATTAAACTTGATGCGACATCTTTTATCTGACTTACGCTGCCGGCAGAATTCAAAATTTCTGGATTATAGACGGTTTGTATAGAATCAACTATAACTAATTCAAAAGATAATGAATTTATAGCGTTTTCTATATCAAGTAAACTATCAGTAGACAAAATATGAATATTATCAGAATTTACTCCAATACGATTAGCTCTAATTTTTATTTGAGAAACAGATTCTTCACCGGATATATATAAAACTCTTTTTTGGCAAATATGGCTCGCTTGTAAAACCAATGTGGACTTTCCAATACCAGGAGCCCCGCCAAGCAAAACAAGGCTCCCTATAACAACCCCGCCGCCTAAAATCCTATCAAATTCATTTATTCCGGTCACAAATCTATCTAGATTTTCTTCATTGACTTTGTCCAAAGAAATTGGAACATTATTAGCGACATAATTAATATTTTTAGACATAGTTTTTTTATATCTTGTTTCTTCAAAAGAATTCCAACTACCGCAATCCGGACATTTTCCTATCCATTTTGAAGAATTATACCCACATTCTATACATGTAAATATTATTTTTTCTTTTGGCGCCATTATTCCCACTTTTTATAATCTAAAAAAACAAAACTAAAAATACGAATAAACATATTTTGACCACTATTTTTTTTATTCGTGAACAATTTTTTCAAAAATTTTGCCACTTGTATCAATCATATTGTCTCTATGATAAACCTATGGTTGCAATTTTGTTGCTATATTTTTATGTCTTAATCTCATTTGAATATCTTTTATGTTTGCTCTATTTTGTATCACTAAAGTTTATATGTATATGCTTTAAAAAATGATAATCAAATTTAATTTTTAGTTTTGGCTCTTGACTAGCAAAAAGAAGAAGAATACTAATAAGTTTTAAATGAAAATTAAATATATGATGATTTTTACATTAGAATAAATAAGCATCTTTTACTTTTTTTATATTAACTATATTTTTATTTAAAATTTTTTTCCCAAAATCTAGAAAATTTTTTTCATCATCACTTACAAAAAATTTATAAATTCCTTTATTTTTTGAATATAGTAACTCTAATTTTTTATTTTTATACAATATATTTTTCACAGTTTTTGAGGTTTCTATTGCAGAATCAACAATATTAATTTTTTCTCCTAAAACTTTTGAAATCACATTTTTTAAAAGTGGGTAATGCGTACATCCCAAAATGAGAGTATCTATTCCGTAATCTTTAAATTCATCTAGATAGCTTTTTGCTATCATTCTTGTTTCTTTTTTATTTATCCAATTTTCTTCCACTAATGGTACAAATAATGGACAAGCTTTACTAAAAATTTGCAATGAATTATCTATTTTCTGCAATGCTTTTTTATAAGCATTACTTTTAATAGTTCCCTTTGTTCCAATAATGCCAATTTTTTTGTTTTTTGAAATTTGATAAGCGGCTTT
>JAIRLV010000291.1 GCA_031259185.1 Elusimicrobiota bacterium
AAAATTAAAAAAAAAATCAATGAAATGATAGAGGTAGCTAAAATTATTATTATTTCTGATTATGGAAAAGGCGCTATTAATGAAAATACTATAAGTTTTATAATAAATATTGCAAATAAAAAAAATATTCCAATATTGGTAGATCCAAAAATAGAACATTTTAAAAATTATAAAAATATAACTTGTATGACCCCAAATTTACTAGAGGCAAAGGAAGGGATGAAAAGAATGGATGTTGACCCTCAAAATATCAATGACATAGAAAAATTAGGAAAAGATATTATGAAAACTTTAAATGCAAAATCTATACTAATAACGAGAAGCGAACTTGGAATGTCTTTGTTTGAAAAAGATGAAATTAACCACATCCCCACGATGGCAAAAGAGGTTTTTGATGTTACAGGCGCAGGAGATACCGTAATAAGTACTTTGGGAGTTTGTTTAGGAAATGGGATTAGTATGAAAGATAGTGTCTTTATATCCAACTTTGTTGCAGGAATAGTTGTCGGTAAAATAGGAACTTCTCTAACTACAAAAGAAGAAATTTTAGATAAAATAGAGAATATTTAAAAAAAAATGAAAGTAATAGGCTTTATTCCTTCGAGATATGGTTCGACTAGATTTTTGGCAAAGTCTCTCGCTAAAATAGATGGCAAAACTATGATAGAGATGGTATATTCTAATGTAAAAAGTTCGAAAAAATTAGACGATTTAATAGTTTTGACAGATGACGAGAGAATTGCTAGAGTCGTTGCTAATTTTAATGGAAAATTTGAGATGACAGATAAAAATTGTAATAGTGGGATAGATAGGATAATATCTGTTTTGGACAAATTTGATTGCGACATAGTTGTTAATATTCAAGGAGATGAACCGCTAGCGAATGCAGAAGATATTGATAAACTTTTACCTCTATTTAAAGATGAAACGATTAATGTAACGACATTGGTTAGGAAAATAAACGAAAAAAATTTTATAGAAGATCCTAATATTGTTAAAGTTGTTTTAGACGGCGAAAATAATGGAATATATTTTTCTAGAGCAACTATTCCTTTTAATAGAGACAATGTAGAAAAAATTACTTATTATCAACACATTGGGATATATGCTTATAGAAAAAAAGTTTTGAAAAAATTTGTTGAGATGAAAAGTAGAAATTTAGAAAATATTGAAAAATTGGAACAACTTAGATTTTTAGAAAATGGATATAAAATAAAAACTGTTGAGACCCAAAATATTTATATGAGCGTTGACACAAAAGACGACTTAGAATCAGTACAAAAATTTATTTTAAAACAAAAGTAACATTTTAAAGATAAATGAGGTTTGTTTTTTATAATTTTTTTTTAAAAAATTCCTACTTCAATTAAAATATGTTGTTATAATTAAAAAAAAAACATGGAATAAATACGAATGCAATATTTTACCCTCGTAGCTCAGTAGGATAGAGCAACGGTTTCCTAAACCGTGTGTCGTGCGTTCGATTCGCACCGAGGGTATAATAATTATTAATTCTCCCAAAAATCAAATTTTCAATGTGTATTGTAGTAAATGACAAAAAACAACTAAACCTTGCCTACGTAAATTTATAGATTTTCTATCTAATAACATAAATAACATAATATGATAAAATAAAAAATTATGCAAAAATCTTATACAAAGAATTATATAAAAATATATTTTTGGCAGTTTTTATCAATAGTGGTCAGTATTTTATCATCATTTATTGTTTTACCCAAATTATCAACTAATCCAAATTTTTATGGAATTTACTCTATTTGTATAACTATTTCTCTTTACGTATTTTATTTAGATTTTGGATTTCTTTCTAGCGCATCAAAATTTGCAGGAGAATATATAACAAAAAATAACCAAAAACATGAAATAAAAATAATTAGTTTTAGTTTATTTATTTTTTTCATTTTTATAATGCTTTTTTCTATAATATTATTAGTTTTTATATATAAGCCAGATTTAATTATAAAGAATATTGAAAATAATCCATTAATATTAAAAATATCTAAACAATTGTTGTCAATTTGCCTGATATCTATATACCTAAATATTTTATCAAAATTTATAAATTTAGTTTTAGATATAAGATTAGAAAATTATATATTTTACAGGATTTATGTTATTGGAAATATTTTGAAAATTTTATCAGTTTTTTATTTTTTTTATAACTCAAAACAAAATATAGTTGGATATTATTTATTTTATCAAATAATGGATTTTTTTGTTTATATGTTTTGTATTTTAAAAATAAAAAAATTATATAATTATAATATAAAACTTTTTATTAAATCTTTTCATTTTTCTAAAAGACTTTTTATAAAGCTTAAAAATTTTGTAAAACCTTCTTTGTTATCGTTAATTATCGGTTTATTAACTTTTGAATTAGACAATTTAATTATTGGGAAAATCTTTGGATTAAAACAGGTAGCTTATTATTCTATTGCATTAATTATTTTTAGATTTATATGGATGATTAGAAGTACATTCTATAACCCTTTTATTCATAGACTCAATCATTTTTACGCTACAAATGACTCTGAAAATTTGAAAGTTTATTCTTTAAATGCAATAAGCATAATGATGCCAATAATTTTATTTCCGACAATTAGCATAATAATTTATGCAAAAAATGTGGTTTATACTTGGGTAGGAAATTTTTATACGCCATCAATTATAATATCGCAATATTTATTATTATCAATTATTTTTTCTTTCATATACGTAATTCCTGAAACATTATTATTCATATTAAAAAAAAATAAAATAAGATCTTTAATATTAATTTTATATTTATTTTTATATTTATTTTTTTTATTTGTTTCAATCAAAAATATTGGAATTGTTAGCTTTGCTTTTTCAAAATTTATAGCAATGACAATATATTTTATATTGAATTTTTACTTTTTACTAAATATTTTAAATATAAATATAAAAGAATTATTCACTAAGTGTTTTAAAGGAATGATAATACCAATCATATTTTTAATAATATCTTTATTTTTATCCAAAAATTATTTGCCTATTGAAAAAAGTAAAATAAATTTTATGATAGTAGCTCTTTTTGGAGGATTACTTTCTTTTTTTGCCACTTTAATTTATTATTTTACACAAAAAAACTTTAGAGAGTATGTGAATAAAATGTTATTAAAAACTAAAAATAAATTTGTGGGAGTAGGATAAATATATGAAAAAATTAGTAAAAATTTTAAAAAATAGAATGTTAGTTATAAAAAAACTAGGGTTATTCTTTGTCCAATTACTATTAAATAAAAATATAATTTCATTAAAACTATTTAATGATTACTTTATTTGTTTTATATTTGGAACTAGATTTTCAGAAAAATATATATTTAAAGATTCTGTTATACTTCGTCATTATGATAAAGGATATTATTACGATTTCGAAATCTTTAAAATACTAAAAATAGATAATAAATCATTATTTACTGATTTATTCTTTGAAAATATAATCTTTTTTATAATAGATAAGGGAAAAAATGTATTTAATAAAGATCATTTATATGAAAATTTTGGATTAAAAATAGAGAAAAACGATATTGTTGTAGATGCAGGAGCGAATATTGGCGCAATTTCAGCTTACGCAGCTTATAAAGGAGCAAACGTTTATGCTTTTGAACCAATTCCTGAAACAATAGAATATTTAGAAAAAACTATAGAATTGAATAAAAATCTACCTGGAACAATAAAAATTGAACCTTTCGCATTGTCAAATAAAACTGAAAAAATAAAATTTCTTATGAATAGCAATTATCTCGTCAACTCTTCTGCCATAAAACAGATTCAGGAAAATAGAGATTATGCGCAAAAAGAAATTGAAGTTAATGCAATAACTTTAGACGAATGGGTGAAAAAAAATAACATAGAAAAAATTGATTTTATAAAAGCTGATATTGAAGGCGCTGAGAGATATATGCTTCTTGGCGCAACAAAAGTTTTGAAAAATATGAAACCAAAACTTGCTATTTGTACTTATCATTTGCCAGATGATAAACAAGTTTTAGAAAAAATTGTAAAAGATGCAAATCCCACTTATCAGATTTTTCATGGAAAAATGATTATGTATGCGAGATAATTTATGACAAAAATCAGAAAAAAATTTTATAGTTTTTTTAAATATTTTATGTATATATTTTTAGATTTTTTTACAAATATTTTTTTTCATATAAAAAATTATAAAATAAAAAAAAGTAATGAAATTTTGATTACAAGAATTGACAATCTTGGAGATTTTGTAGTTTCTTTGAATATTTTAAAAAAAATTAGAGAAAAAATAAAAAAAAATCCTACTTTTCAAAATGTAAAAATCACTTTTTTATGCAATGATTTTTTAGTTGAATTAGCCAAAAAAACTAATCTTTTTGATGAAATAATTAGTGTAGATGCAAAAAAAATATTTTTTGGAGATAATTTATTAGAAATTTCTTTAAATTTTGAAAATTTAGCTTACAGATGCAAAAAATTGTTAAAATTAAAGCAAAAAAAATATATAAAAATTATACATTTAAATAATAAATATATGACAAGCTTTTTACTGAAAAATCTATATGCTGACAAAAAAATTGGAATGTTTGATAAAATTGGAAAAAAAAATTTAAATAAATTTATAAATAAATTTTATGACAAATATATAGAAATTCCAGACAAAAATGAGTTAAAAAAATTGACTTATTTTTTTAATAAAATGTTTGATGGGAACATAGTTACAGCACCACCTAGCATAAATTTTAATATAAATAGTAAAAAACATTTCATTC
>JAIRLV010000035.1 GCA_031259185.1 Elusimicrobiota bacterium
AGAAGAAGAGGGAGAATTCTTACAATTAATTGAAAAATGTTTTTATATAAAAAAAGAAACAAAAAATAATTTCATACCTTTAATTTATGAAGGAGAACTTGGAGGATTAAATTTTAAAGATAAAACATTTTCTTTTTATTCAAAACCAAAAAAAAGAACTGGAAGAAAATCAGCACTTGTTCCTGATGTATTTTATGAAAGTATAGAAAGGAATCTTTAAAATGACTTTTAAGAAAAAAAATAATAGTAAATCTTTGGAATATAAAGATGGTATTAGTTATTTCGCAATATATGACAAAGGAGAACCAATAAAAGAAAATTTTTCCGCTCACAAATTTATATTCGACAAACCAATATCTATAAAATTAAATGATAATGTTATAGTAAATAATGTGAAAATTATTTTCATTAACTCCGGTAAAATAGGTGAAAGAATGGTAAATTATACCAGTAATGCCAAAAAAGGGAAAAGTGCTAAAATTGATGAAAATATTTTTAAAAAATTAAATGCTGAACTATGGAATAAATTAATTCATTTTAAAAAATACAAGGAAACTTTAAGGGAGATGTATGACGATCATGACATTTTACCAATCAATCCAGAATCAAAAGAAGCATTAAGACATATACTTGAAGATGTGGCATTAGTAAAATTTAGATATCAGGGAAAAAATTCACATGACAAATATCCACAAGTTTTAGCCATTGATCCAAAATATAAAGGGAGAGACTTCTGGAAAAACAAAGATCCTCAAGGATATATTTTAGGACTAAACACAAATTATTCAAAAAACAAAGAAAAAACCAAAGGTAATATTCGTGATACTTATGACTTTGCTGAACTGCTTAACGGAAACAAACTTGATAAATATAAAAGATTAAAAGCTTTTATGAACGATGAACTTGTTAACATTCGCACATACCTCAAAAAAAATATTAAATTTATAAAAAAAATGAAAAATGGTCAATGGGTAAATACAAATTTTGAAGAATTAGATGACGATTTAAAAAGGATATAAGAAATGTTTAAATATGGACAATTGAGCGATCTTCTGTCGGGTGAATTAGTAACACCTCTTAGACTTGAAGGTGAAAATATTATCTGTCTAAACTCTAATAACGAAGAAGTAATTTGTCATAAAAATGATTTTGATTTCTTAAAAACTCCAGCACAAAGAAATATAATTGATGATGGCATTTCTTCTGATGATTTAATAGAACAAATGGAAATTGATTCTCCAGAACCTGAAATTATAGAAGTGCATACCGAAAGTGTAAGAGAAGTAGTTAGAGAAGTACAAGTAGAAAATAATAAAACGTTTAAAGAGTTAGCAGATTCAGTAAAAAGAAAAATATTAAAACAGGCTGGACTCAATTTCATTGGAAGACTTGATAATGTTACCGTTGATATAGAATCTGAAGAAATAATAAGTTAAATATAGGAAATTACCATAATGACTATAAAAAATGAAATAAAAAGACAATCTGGAATATTAAATGAAATAGATTTATCTGATGTAGATGAAGATTTTGATGTCGAAGAATATAAAAAGAGTTTAGAAGATATTAACTCAAACGATGATGCAAAAAATTTATTTAAAAAAGATATAAAAAAACTTAAAAAAAATAAGAAAAAAATAAATATATCCAAAGAAGAAAAAAAATATCCAATAAATTTTAAAACTTTAATAGAAGAAAATTTAAGCATTGAAGGCGCTTATACTCAATTACAAGAATTATTAAAAGCTCAACAAGAACTTCAATCATTTTCAAAACAAAATCCAGCTATAGGAGCAAATCAAAATTATCAAAGGATATTACAACAATTAAGCCTTCAAGGGCAAGGTCTTAATAAATCATTGCAAACTCTTATAGCACAGAAAAAACAAGCTGATTTACAAAAAGCAAAAGCACAACAACAAAATGGACAAGTAACACCAATAGGACAACAAGCAACTGCTACTCCACAAGCAAATACTACTCCAAACCCAAATGTTCCAGTAGCGGCAAACGGTAATGTTTCAGGTGTTCCTAAAAAAACAGTATAGATGGAATATATTAAAACGGTTAATTCAATACTTTCAAAACTTACTCAGCAACTTCCAATAGTTCAAAAGGGAGATATACTTGAAACATTTAAAACCGTTTATCATAACAAAAACAATAAAATAAAAAATATAATAATAGAAGATGTAGAAATGTCTGTTCCAATTTCTACATCACGAGCGGCTAAAAATCTTATGAAAAAAGATGGAAGCCTACTTGCCTCCATCTATAACGATATGAATAGCGGGGATATATTAAAAGTTGTAAACATTAACGGAACAAAATTATATTGCAAAAACTTAAGCATAAAAGAGGAATATCGTCAAGAAATTGTAATAGATAAATTAGATATTCTACAAGAAAACTATAAAATAATTGAAAGACAAAGTAAAAGACTAAAAACCAGTCTTGAAAAGTTAAATATATTATAACGAAAGTTAAAAATATAAACGGAGAAATAGTCATATGAAAATAGACACAAAGAAACTTAATGATTTCATTCTTTACAGTAATTCAAATATTGAAAAAACAATCAGATCGGTTGTCAATGAAAGTGATAATGCTTCCGTTGTAGCTCTTTATGAAGATAAATGTATATTATTAGATTATAAAAAAGGTGAATTTTATAATGCTTCTTACGCATTTAATCCAAAAACTGGTATCATAATTTTTGAAGATTTTGAAGAAATTGAAATTGAAAATTCAGAAGATTCTTTAAAAGAAAGTATAAGAAATTACTTTAATAGTGATAACGACCCAGAAAACATTGAAGCTATAAAAGAAGCCTTTGAAGACAGTATAACCAATAATGAAAATTTTATAAAATCAATAGTAAGTGAATCTATCAAAGGGAAGAATTTTTCAGAAATAATTGATTATTCTATACTTGAAAATATAAACGAAGAAGTAAAAGAAATTCAATCACTTCCTTTCTATAAAGCATATAAAGATAGAATCGAAAAGAAACCAATGACATCAATCAAACATTTTGATTGGAAAAACAAAGTACAAGTTTCTTTAATTGAAAATGAAAGTAATAAAATTATCAACAAATCAGTAAAAGCAAAAGCTGAAAATCTTTCAAAAGATCCAGATTTTAAAAATGCTTTAATTGAAGCTTTTAATGACTTATCAAAAGGAAATGAAGAATTAGCAATAGCTCTTATTGAAGAATATCCTGGATTATTCTTACTGGATAAAGCGGAAAGAAAAACAGTAATTGGAAAATCATTGCTTTCAAATACATCATTACTTGAAAACAGAACTAAACTTATTAAAGAATTTGAAAAAATCTTTGAAGAAAGCGAAAATCTTGCTGATGTAAGAGATTTAATATTTGAAGCAACTGATGAAATAAGTGGGGTAAATACTACAGGAGCGGCACCTTCAATAGATACCAATAAAGAAGATGATGATGAAGACAAAAAAGACAAAGCAAATGAAGAAGAAGAACCAGCTGAATTAAGTGATAAAGAAATTGAAGCGGTAATAAAAGCACTTCAAAAAGCAAGTGAAAAAGTTGAAGATAGTGGAAATGTAAAACTGGCAGACAAAATTGAAAAACTTGAAGGCGAAGTGGAAAAAATGAAAGAAGTGGGAACTTCAGCTGATGTAGTTAAAGAAGCTATTGAAATTTTAAGTATGTAAAAGATAAAGTTCAGAATGAGAAACGCTCTTTATTAAAGAGCGTTTTTTTATGCTAAAAAACGACCGACGGAAAATTTAACAAGTTAATTAAAATGAATGATATTTGTCTAAACATTTT
>JAIRLV010000127.1 GCA_031259185.1 Elusimicrobiota bacterium
CCAAATTTCCACTTTTTTGGCGTTTTTTCACTTTTTTTTATGTTTTTTTTACTTTTTTTAATCCTTTTTTTTGCTTCCAAATTTTTCATTATTTCCATTATTTTCATTCTTTTCCAAACAGTCTTTCATCGTCTCACGCCTGCAAAGATTAGAGCTAGAATTATCTATCAACGCTTTCATCCCCTCCCAGATTATATCGTCAAGCCCTTCAAAATTAGGCGAAATTCTGTGTAGCCCATACGCCATTATCGCCCTAAAAAATGCTAGTTGTTTCTCGTCTGGCATTTTTATTAATTGCGTCTCTAATGTCTCGCCAAATGTGAAATAATAGTATTGTCTCTTTTTGCCTTGCGTCATAGTTTCCCTCGTATGTAGTTCTCTATCTTGTTTATTTTTTTCTTACTCTTTTTACGTCTCTTTGCCTTCCCCTCTAGCTCCTCCCACTTGAATAACTCCTCTAACGGCATGTCCGTGCCCAGTAGCTCTTTGATCTTAATGGCTTCTTGAAGCTTGAAATCGTATTTCTTTTGTACTTTTTTACATAGTTCGCCATAAGATATATTTTTTAGATTTTTTATAATTTTTTTTATATTTGTATTTTTTTTTAACATTTCAGTTCTCAAATTTATATACATCTAAAAATCCTCTAACTTATATTTGTTAATTTTAGCTATAAATTATATATATCACTATTTTTAGCTTTTGTCAATATTTTTTTTGTTATTTTTAGCTAATAGGAACTAAAAAAAATAATTATTTTATATTTTTAACTATTCATTATTGATTTTTGATTATTTTTTTATTATAATATTTCTATAAAATAAGGAGTAAATATGGTTATTGAAAACAAGCTAAAAAAATATATTTTAAAAAAATATGGATCTATATTAAGTTTTTCAAATCATACAAAAATTCCTGATTCTACTTTTAGAGGAATTTTTAAGCGAGGAATTAGAAATTCTGTTGTTTCAAATATTTCTAAAATCTGCAAAAACCTAGATATTTCTATAGATTTACTTTTAGTAGGTCAAATCGGCAAATTATCTCTTACGCAAATAGATTTACGAGACGATGAGAAAATTATTTTGCAAAATTATAATAATCTTAATGAGAAAGGACAAGAAAAAGCAAATGAACTTATATTATTATTGTTAGAAAGCAGAAACTATCAAAAAATTTTTACAAAGCAGCCAAACTTGGCAAATCATACAAAATGGCAAAATCATTGACACAAAAATAAGGATTGATAAAAAGGATTGAAAAAAAATATATCAATAGAAGAATTATAAGCGGTTGAATATATGAGAAAAAAAGAAATAGAAGAACTACAAAGACAGATATATTATAAAAATAAAAAATAATAAAACTAGATTTTAGTAATTAACAATATCTTTATCATTAACAAAAAGGGGCTCAAAAATGAAAAAAATTTTAGAGATATGTTTGTGGATGATATAGGAATTACTTTAAAATAAAATTATAAAAAATAATAGTAATGTATAATGAAAATCAATGATTTTCAAATTTAATATAAATTCGTATTGATTTTTTAAATTCAGAGGATTAATACTTGGAAAATAAAAAAATGTTAGTTTTTAAAAATAATGAAGAACAAAATAAATATTACAACGTTTTATCAAATATAAAACTACGAATTAAAAAAGCACAGTATGATAGTCTAAAAAAAATTAATAAAGAATTAATAAAACTATATTGTGATATAGGTGAAATAATAGTAAATATACAAAAACAAAACAATTGGGGAAATTCTATTGTAGAAAAATTATCTAAAGATTTATATAAAGAATTTCAAGGTATAAAAGGTTTTTCAGCTAGAAATCTTTGGAATATGAGAAAATTTTATCTTGCATATAAAAATGAAAAAATTCTGCAACCACTGGTTGCAGAAATAAGCTGGTCGCATAATTTAATAATATTAGATAAATGTAAGAATAAAAAAGAAAAATTTTTTTATATAAATATGATAAGAAAATTTAGTTGGAGTAAAAACATACTAATACACCAAATAGAAAATAAAACATATCAAAGGTATTTAGAAAATCAAAATAATTTTGACAAATCTTTACCAAAAATCAATAGAGATAAAGCAAAATTAATAATGAAAGATGAATTTATTTTTGATTTTCTTGAATTAAAAGATGATTATAGTGAATATGAATTAGAACAATCTCTCCTCTCTAACATAAAAAATTTTTTAATAGAGATGGGGGGAGATATGTGTTTTATTGGTAATCAATATAAAATAGAAGTAGATGGAGAGGAATTTTTTATTGATATATTACTATATCATAGAGAATTGAAGTGCCTAATAGCTGTTGAGTTAAAAATAGGAGAATTTAAACCTGAATATGCTGGTAAAATGCAATTTTATTTATCTATTCTAGATGATAAAGTTAAAAAAAGTAATGAAAATGCGTCTATAGGTATAATTATATGTAAAGATAAAAATAAAATGATAGTTGAATATGCCCTAAAAAACATAAATAAACCAATTGGTGTTGCAACATATTCTATTATAAAAAAGCTTCCTAAAGAACTAGAAAGATATTTGCCTTCACATAAAGATTTAGAAAAACAAATATTTTTAAAGGATAAAAACTTGTAAAAATAAGCAACTTTTCCCAAAAAATGCAAGTTTTTTTTTAAATTGAAATATAAGAAAAAAGAATTATTGAAAAAGATATAAAATTTTTATGGATATAAAAGAAAAAATGACAAAAGAAATAGAAATAATAAATGAAGGCAATATAAAATCAAAAATATATACAATACGTGGACTTCAGGTAATGCTAGATTTTGACTTATCAGAACTTTATGAAGTTGAAACAAAAAGATTAAAAGAGGCTGTGAGACGAAATATTTATAAATTTCCAATTGATTTCATGTTTGAATTAACAAAGGAAGAGTTAAATATTTTGAGGTCGCAAATTGCGACCTCAAACTCAAACCGTGGCGGAACAAGATACACTCCTTTTGCTTTTACTGAATCAGGGGTTGCAATGTTATCTAGCATTTTGAGTAGCAAGAAAGCAATAGAAGTAAATATAAAAATAATGCGTACGTTTGTAGAAATGAGACGATTTTTGCTTGACAATGCTTCAATATTTCAAAGAGTAGACAATGTTGAAAAAAAATTAATAGAGTACCAAATAAAAACGGATAAAAAACTAGACAAAATATTTGAAGCAATGGAAGCTAATGAAATAAAACCAAAACCAGGAATATTTTATGACGGACAAATATTTGACGCTTATAGTTTTGTTGCCGAATTGATAAGAAAAGCAAAAAAGTCAATCATTATAATAGATAACTTTGTAGACGATAGAATTTTTAGTTTATTGTCAAAAAGAGAAAAAGATATAGAAGCGATAATTTACGCAAAGAATATAACAAAAGAATTGCTATTAGATTTAAAAAAGCATAACTCTCAATATGCGGAAATCAAGATAAAGAAGTTTAATAAGTCGCATGACAGATTTATAATTTTGGATAAACAAGAAGTTTATTTATTTGGAGCGTCGTTAAAAGATTTAGGCAATAAATGGTTTGGCTTTTCCAAGAT
>JAIRLV010000200.1 GCA_031259185.1 Elusimicrobiota bacterium
ATTGTTCCAAATGTCTATGAAGAATTTAAAATAAGAGGCATAAATTTAGACAAAAACATGTTTAATTCTTAAAAAATGAATTAGTTTACAAAAAAAAATAATTTTATATAGGTAATATAATGAGAAAAAAAAGAAGTTTTTTTGTTTATTTTTTGATAATATTATTTTTATGTAGCATAATTTCATGTAGTAAGAGCGATAGTATTGATTTTGAGAATGGAGTTGAGGAAAATAATTTCCCAATTTTAGGCGATAGATACGAAACGGATGAAGAAGAATTATTTATAGATTTACTAGGTCATGCTTCTATTAAAATATTATTTAATGATAAATTTATTTATGTGGATCCTTATGGGCAAATAGCAGATTATTCTATATTGCCAAAGGCAGATTTGATTTTGATAACGCATGAACACAGAGATCATTTTGACATTGACGCTATAAACAAGATACAAAAACTAAATACAAAATTTATAACTTCTCAAATTGTTGGAGATAATTTAGAAGTAGATGCTGAAGTTTTAAATAATGGAGAAAATACCGTTTGGGAAAGTATAAAAATAGAAGCAGCGCCAGCTTATAATTTAATACATAAAAATGATATCGGCGAATTTTTTCATCCAAAAGGTAGAGGGAATGGATATGTTTTGTCTTTTAATAATTTTAGATTGTATATAGCAGGAGATACAGAAAATATTCCAGAAATGGCAGATTTAAAAAATATAAAAGTAGCGTTTTTACCAAAAAATATACCTTATACAATGACTGATGAAATGTTTGTAGATGCTGCAAAAAAAGTTAATCCCCAATTTTTATATGTTTATCATAATGACCCTCAAGATACTAATAAACAGAAACTACAAAAAGAAATAGGTGAAACCATAATACTTAAATGAATAAAAATAACAAATATATTTTTTGAGAAATTGAAAAAATAAAAAATCTAATAATTAAAATTATATATTTTTAAAGAAAAAATTTTTTTAATAAGGAGAGTTTAATAATGAGTAAAAAAATTACGACAATTTCTTTTGTTTCAATTGCAAAAATTGTACCAATCATTTATTTAATTACAGGTTTAGTAGTAGGTATTATTTCATTTCTTTATTTAAAAATTTTTACAACACCTGCTAATCCAAGTATTCGTATTTGGGAATGGTTTTTAGCTATTTTGATTTATTGTTTATTGTTTTGCGTGATACTTTCGGGTATAACTTTTATAATAATTTATTGTTATAATTTACTTTCTCCTAAAATTGGACCAATTGAATATGATACTATAGAAGAATAAGCTAATCTAAATTTGGATTATGAAATTAAAAAAGCTATCTTTGATCTATTTTATTTTATTTGGTACTTTAATAATTTATGCTTATTCCGCCATTATTCAACGCGGCATAACAGTTTATTCTGCTATTGATAAATCAAAAATTGGAATAGACGAACAAATTATTTTAAGATTAACTATAGCGGGAGCTGGTTTTTTTCCAAATCCAAAGTTGCCTCAGATAAAAGATTTTAACATTATAAAAACTGGACAATTTACAGGAGCAGATTTTTCAAAAGGGCGACCTATTCCTTATACTGTTTTTGAATATGTTCTGACTCCATATCACAAAGGTAATTTTATAATTCCTAAAATAAGCGTTTATTATAAAGGGTTTAATTATTCATCAGAAGAATATGAAATAACTGTATCTGATAAAATTAGGCAGGTTAAATCGGATGAAGTTCAATATCAAGAAACTAAAATTTTTCAAAAAAATATTAATTTAGCTCCAATTTTTATCAGATCAGCTATAACCTCTAATAATGTTTTTTATAACCAACAAATAGTATACACTTATACGGTTTTCACTAGAGTCCCTATAAAAGCTATCCCAAAAGTTCAAATCCCAGAATTTGAAGGGTTTCGCTATGAAAAACTTTATTACAGAAAAGAATACAATACGAAATTTGAAGATGTTTTGTATAGAGCTTTTGAATTCAAATTCGCGCTATTTCCTTTTATGACGGATACTCAAAAAATTCCAGCTATTAAAATGATCTGCGATAGGTCAATTTTTTTGAATCCTCTACAAGTTAATAGTTTTTTTAAAGGACAGAATTATTTTATCAAAAACACAGAAGCTTTTAATGTAGAAGTTACACCTATACCAATTCAAGGCAAGCCATTAAACTTTGGCGGTTTAATAGGAGAATTTGATATTATTGCGGAAGTGGAAGAAAAAGAGGTTGGATTAGATGGCATATTATACTTAGATATAAAAATAAAAGGAGTGGGGAACATTAATTCTGTTCCTACAATAAAAGCGCCTTTTACTAAAAAACTTAGAGAATTTAATTCTGATTCTTTTGTGAATTATGACAAAAAAAAAGATAAGGTAGTTGGGGAGAAAATTTTTAGATTCGCATTTATTCCAATAGAGATTGGGGAAGATATAATACCATCAATTGGTTTTTCTTATTTTGATGATGTTCAAGGCAAATATTTAACAAAATATACAGAACCAATAACAGTTAAAATATTAAAAAAGAAAAAAGAAGTAGAAAATTTTGAAGAAGAACAAGAACCCGCAAAAGAAAAATCTGTAAATAAAAATATTTTTATT
>JAIRLV010000201.1 GCA_031259185.1 Elusimicrobiota bacterium
AAAAATATTGTAATTGCGATTTAGTTTGTTCATTAAAACTTCCAGCTATTACTAAAAAATTTTCATATTTTTTATTTCTTGAATTATTTTTATTTTGTATAAAAAAATTACATTTTTTAGCTATTTTTGTATAAAACTTTTGTTTTTGCTTTAAAATTTCTCCAAAAAATCTAGAACTTCCAGCATAAAATTTTATATTTCTGTTTTCTTTTTCTAAAATAGATTTTACATTTTTCTCTAACTCATAAAAATTTTGGACATCATAAATTTCAAACTTTTTTAAATTTTTTGATAAGCCTAATTGATTATAAATGATTGTTGAAATCTTTGATTCTTTTATAGGATTTTTGGGATCTTTTGCAAAAATTGTATCTTGCAACAAAACATTATTAATGTAATGATAGCCATTCCTCGTAAATCTATCATATTCTGGATAAGCAGCAATAAATGGAACAAAATTCATATCAAATTTTTCTATCATTTCATTTATTTCTAATGCAAAATTTCCTCTCAAAGTAGAATCTATTTTCTTGAAAATAAACTCAAAATTTTTATAAAATTCATTATTTTGCAAAAAGTCTATAATAATATTCATTTTATTTTTCAAAATTTTTTCATTATCAGATCTAGATTCTGTATTGATTATAAAAATATCATAGTCTTTTAGAAAATTTTTCAAGTCCAAATCAATATTTTTTAAATAATCAAAATTTATGCTCTTTTGCTTCAAAAAATCTAAATTCAAAGCTAATGCCCAATACGCTATATCTCCACATCCAGTCAAATCGTCACAAAAAACTAGGATTTTATTTTTTTTCATTTTTTTATTTATTAAAAATTTTGAATATTCTATTTATATTTTCAGCGGTTATTTTATCAACAATTTCGGAATCTATTTCTTTTAGTTTCACAACTTCCTCTTTTGTAAAATTAAGATAGCTTGGCTCATTTCTTTTTCCACGATAAGGAGTTGGCGGAAGATACGGGCAATCTGTTTCAAAAACTATATTTTGCATATCAATTTCTTTTACTACATTCTTTAAGGCTAGACTATTCTTGTATGTTACAACTCCTGAAATACCTAATAAAAATCCACGCTCTATATAAAAATAAGCGTCTTGCAAAGTTCCAGAAAACGAATGTATAATGCCAGTCAAATTTTGGTATTCTTTTAAAATTTTTTTTAAATTATCTTTTGCTTCTCTGCAATGGATAATGATTGGCATTTCCAAACTTTGTGATAATTCAATTTGTTGCCTAAAAATTTTTTCTTGCGTATCTCTCGGCGATAAATCTCTATAATAATCCAAACCTATCTCTCCAATAGCAATAATTTTTTGTGATTTTATTAATTTTTCAAAATTTTTCAACGTTGTATTTGTAAATTCTATGGCATTATGCGGATGAATCCCAATAGCTCCAAAAAAATCATCGTTATATTCAACAAAATCTACAAGTTTTGTTGAATACTTTTCGTCATAACCAACTTCAATAAACTTTTCAACCCCTTTATCTTTTGCTCTTTTTATAACCTCATCTCTATCATTATCAAATTCTTCGCTTAACAAATGAGTATGCGTATCTATTAACATTTTGAAACCTGCTTTTTATTTATCTATATTTTTAACATTTTTTATAACTGTAACAACAGACAATAATTCATAAATTTTATCAAATGGTGCAATTTGCATTTTTTTTATCATATTATCTCTATCAAATTCTATTTTTTTAACCTCTCCAATATAAATATTAGCGCTAAAAATTCCTCCTAAACCAGAGCTGAAAATTTTATCTCCAACTTTTACATCATCGCATTTACTTATCATTTCCATTTCCAAAAATCTTGAATTTAAACCATTAACAATTCCGTATCTATTTTTTCCAGCAACAAAAGAAATAACGTTTGAATCCATATCTGTTAAAAGTAAAACTTTAGAATAGTTGTCATAAACTTCTATAATTTGTCCAACCAAAACTAAATTTTTTTCATAATTAGAAACAACAATATCTTCTTTCTCTAACCCATTCTTTGAGCCTTTATCAATTATGATTGCTGAATACCAATCGTCTATAGTTCTTCCTATAACTCTACAATTTTCAATATTTTCATCTATTTTGCGACGCATATTCAAAAACTTATATAAATTTTTATTTTCGTCTTCCAATAAAACAATTTTATTTTGTAAATGATAATAATTTTTTATTTTTTCTTTAAGCAAACTGTTTTCTTCATAAAGATTAGATATATTCTGAAAAAAATTGACTTCTTTTTGAATATTATTAGCGCCTATCGATAGCCTAGATTGTGTTGGAAGTAAAATTAAAATTACAAAATTTTTAAAAAAATAAACAAGCCTCATATTATTGCACAACATAAAAATTATACTAATCAATAAAAATAATATATATACTCTATTAAAAAAACTATTTTTATTTGTTTTTTGAAAATTTTGCATATTTCTTTATTTTTATTTAATTAAAATTTCGATTGTTTTTCTGAATTAATTTTTTTGATTCTTATGATTTATAATCTAATAATTATCTCATACGAGTCATAAGTTTTTTATTTGAAACGATTTCTTCTAAATATTTACCTGATCCTAACGCCACACAATCTAAAGGTTTTTCTGCAATAATAACAGGTAGCTCTGTTTCTTTACTAATCAAAGTATCTAATCCTTTTAACAAAGATCCACCACCAGATAAAACTATTCCCTTATCAACCAAATCCGCAGATAATTCAGCTGGAATTTTTTCAAGAGTAGATTTAATTCCATCTAAAACTAATTTAATGGGTTCATTCAAAGCTTCTCTAATTTCTATGGATGTTATCTTAATAGTTTTTGGTAGCCCTGAAATTAAATCTCTACCTTTTACCTCCATACATAATTCCTCGTCAATTTCAAAAACAGACCCTATTGTAATTTTCACTTCTTCTGCTGTTCTATCGCCAATAAGTAAACTATATTTTTTTCTAAAATATTGCATTATTGAATCATCAAAATGATCCCCTGCAAATCTTAATGAGTTTGAAATAACCATTCCACCAAGAGAAATGACAGCGATTTCAGTAGTTCCGCCACCAATATCCACGATCATACTCCCAGAAGGTTCATGAACTGGAATATTTGCTCCAATTGCCGCCGCCATTGGTTCATCTATCAAATAAACCTCTCTAGCACCAGCTTGTTCAGCGGACTCTCTCACAGCTCTCCTTTCAA
>JAIRLV010000204.1 GCA_031259185.1 Elusimicrobiota bacterium
AATGACAATCGGCGATATAGCGGGAATTGGTCCAGAACTAACTTTAAAAGCTATTTTGAAAAACACAAAAAACTTAAAAAACTATTTGCCAATTTTGATTGGAAATACGCAAGTTTTAAAAAAAACTTTGAAAATTTGCAATATTGAAAACAAAAACAATATTTTTTTCAATGAATTAGACGAATTGCATACAAATTTAAATAAATATGATGAAAATGTAATTAATATCGTTAATATTGATTTTGATAAAAAATTAAAAATAAAAAAAATTTTTGAGTTTGGAAAACCTGATAAAATTACTGGAAAATATTCTTTTTTATATTTAGAAAAAGCCATTAATATTTTGCAAAATCCTTATTTTACAAAAAATGGATATAAAAGACTAATTACTGCGCCTATTTCAAAAAAGCATTGGCAAAAAGCAAACATTCCTTATCCGGCTCACACAGAAGCATTGGCAGATTTAACGAATACAAAAAAATATGCAATGATTTTTGCAAACTCAAAAGCAGTTGTTATTTTAGCGACAAGGCATATTGCAATAAAAGATGTTCCAAAATATTTTACAAAAAAAAGTTTGTCAGATGCGATTGATATTGGAATTGATTTTTTGAAAAAAATAACAAAAACTAAAAACAAAGTTTTTAACATTGGTATTTGTGGGCTTAATCCGCATGTTGGAGAAAAAGGATATTCTGGAAGAGAAGAAATTGAGATAATATCTCCAACTTTAAATTCAGAAAAGTATAAAAAGCAAAATATAAAATTTTTTGGTCCATTTTCTGGAGACGGATTGTTTCAAAAAATGGTAGAAAAAAAATTGGATATAATAATTGCAGCTTATCACGATCAGGGGATTTTTCCTTTAAAAGCAATGGATTATTACGGTTGTGTGAATATTTCTTTTGGGTTGCCATTTATTAGAATTTCACCCGGTCATGGAACAGCCTTTGATATTGCAGGGAAAGGAATTGCTAATGAAAAATCTTTTTTGCAAGCAATTTCGTGGAGTTTGAAAATTTAATAGAATAAATTTATGATGAAACTTATAAAAATTTTTGCTAATATATATAAATTGTGTAAATAATCGTAATTGAATAAAATAAATAAAAAAATTGAAAGGAGAAAAGACTATGATTAACAAAAGGAAATGATATACATGAATTTGTGAAAGGATGTAAAAATGTTTTAGGATTTATTTGGGAAGGACGGTTTGATAAAAGAGTTAAGTAAAAATTTATTAGAGAGGATGTTAGGATGAGGATTAATGAATCATTTAGGATATGAAAAAAACGAGAGGGCAAGAGAGAAAAAACGAACTGTAGGAATGAGAGTAATCTAAAAACAATCACAACCGAGAACAGAGTAATAGAAATAGAAAGTCCAAAAGATAGAGAAGGGACATTTTGAGTCAAAAAGAATTAAAGAAAGGCAAGACAAGATTTAAAAGATTTGATGATAAAATAATATCAATGTATGAGAGTGGAATGAGTACACGAGATATGTGGAAACATTTTGAATAGCTTTATGGACAACTTGCAAGAGATAACTGAAATAAGGAATAGAGGTGTAAAAGATATATTTATAGCATGTGTAGATTGTTTAAGTGAATTTGAGTAAGCAATATAATTGTGTTCTCCGAAACAAAACTCCAATTGTGAATAGTGCATATGATTAGAAATTTGTTGAAATATGTGCCATACAAAGATAAAAAAAATAACGCAAGACTTAAAGGTAATAAATACAGCCACGGATCAAGAGGCTGCGAAAGATGAGCTAGAAAAGTTCAAGATAAAATGGGATGGTAAATATCCAACGATATATGAAATATGGAGACAAAAGTGTGAAGGTATAGTTCCTTTTTAGCATATCCAGATTATAGTAAGAAAAGCAATTTAGACGACGAATGTGGTAGAATCAATTATTATCTATAAAAAATTCAAAATAAGAGATCATTATACAAACATTAAATTTTATTCTAAAAATAGGAAATTAATTCAAAAAAAATGATGAATTTAAAAATAAAAAATTTTTTAAAATACAGTTTTATTTTTTTTTTGATTTCAGCCCAATTCGGTAGTGACTTAATAGCATATTCTTTTATAAAAAAATCAAATAAAAAATTTGATAAACTTAACTATTTGATTAGAAAAGAAGATTATGAAACTGCTAGAAATATATTATATGAATTTATAGAAAAAAATTATAATATAGGTTATTCTTTTTTGTTAATTGGTGATATTTTTTTTAAAGAAAATAATTTTTTGGAAGCTAGGAAATATTATGAAAAAGCTTTAGAAAAAGTAAAAAATAAAAAAATTAGAGGCATTATTTATAATAATTTAACAGATACTTATATTGATAAAAGTGAAATAAGTTATGCTATAAGAATTTTAAAAGAAGCAATTATAACTGAAAATTTTAATGAGGGAACTTATATTAGACTTGCAAATTTTTATTATATATTAGGGTTTTATGATGACGCTTTGGATAATTACTCGTTAGCATACAATCTAAATCCGTATAACGAGTATACAAATTTTAATATAGCAGTTTTAAATACTATGAAATTAGATTATGAAACTGCTATAAACTTTTATAAAAATATTTTAATATTAAATCCATTATTTTATTCTGCAAAATTAAATCTTGTTAAGCTTTATATTAAAACTGGAGATATTGACATTGCTTATTCATTATTAATCGAGATGGATGAAGTCTTTGTTAATTATGATATAAAAATTTTATTAGGTGAAATTTACTATAAAAGAACAAATTATTTGAAATCATATGAATTTTACAAAAGTTCATTATATCTAGCCTTTAATGCACATGAATTTAGAGATTTGAAGATAAAAGATTCTTTGATTGGGTTGTATTCTATAGCTGTCAAAATAGATGATAAGAATTTGAAAAAAGAAATACGAAATTTTTATAATAAAAATTTTGATATGAATAATTATTTAGATAAGATTGATTTAATTTTTAATTTTTAATCACTTATTATCTGGTTGCGTTATCTAAAAAATTAGTTCTAATTTTTAATTTTATTTTAATATTATAATTAGGCAAATTATAAATAAAAAAAATTGACAATGCTTATATAAAATTATTAAAATATAAAAATATGTTAATTATTTGGAGAGGTGGCAGAGTGGTTAATCGCGGCGGTCTTGAAAACCGTTGGTCCGAAAGGGCGCGG
>JAIRLV010000284.1 GCA_031259185.1 Elusimicrobiota bacterium
AGAATTAAGGAGTTTCGTAGAATATGTACTAGATATGATAAATTGGATGTTAGCTATATTGGATTTGTTTATTTTTGTTTTAGCATCATTTATTTAAATTGTGTCAACACACCCTAGTATAAATTTTAAAATAGGGAACACAGTAATAGACGCAGGCTATGCAGTAGATGAAGTAGTGAAAGCCCAAGAGGAAGTATATAAAGCTGGTAAAGAATTAGAAAAAGCCACGAAGGATGGTAAATATAGTGAAGAAGCTAGAGTGGAGCTAGCGGCGAAGTTATTATTAGCTGAGGCTAAGGTAGCAGAAGCGGCTAAGAATGCAGTAAAAGCAGGAGTGGAGATAAAAAATAGTGTTAGTACATTAGGTTTTTATGCAGAGACCAATATAGAATATGAAGAAAGCAAGCGAGAGACAAATATAATTGAGATAGAAAGTATAGGGAGTGATGTAATAGGAAAAGGTAATGTAATAATAATGAGTGGAGGAGATATAAAACAAGTAGGAAGCAAAGTAGAGAGTACAAAAGAGGATGTGTATTATTTAGCGAAAGGTAATGTGCAGATATTGGCGAGTCAGGATAATAAAGAGATAGAAACAGAGACGAGTTATAAGAGTGGTAGTGGAGGGATAAAGACAACCGGGACAGGATATGCGAATTATGGAGAGAGTGAGAGCGAAGGTAAGATAAAAGAGGAGAAAAATAATATAAGTAAGGTTATAGCGAAAGAAGGCGAAGTAGTGATACAAAGCGGAGAGAAGACAGAGATAATAGGCGGATTGGTAATAGGAGGAGCAGTTGGGATAGAAGCAAAAGGAGGGCTGAGATTAGAAAGCGTGCAGGATAGTATGGAAAGCGAAGGCGAAAATATGGGTTGGAATATAGGTTTTAGTGGGAAAGCGAATGAAGAAGAGAAGGATTGGAGTATAGGAGCTGGATATAAAGAAGGCAGTCAAGAAGGGAATATAAAGTGGGTGAATAATGCGAGCGGGATAATAGCAGGCGGAGAATTAAAAATCAATACAGGGATATTGGAGAATGTAGGAGGATTAATAAATAGCAATAGTGGGGAATTAGAGATAAATGCGGACAAAATAATAAATGATGATATAAAGAACGAGAATAATTATAAAAATACAGGTTGGGGAATAAATGGCAATGTATCGAAAGAGCAAGAAAGCAAAGATATAAAAGGCAATGATATCGGGCTAAGCTTGATATTGGGAAGAGGAGAGAAGGAAGGGATAACGCGAGGAACGATAGGCGAAGGAGAATTGAATGTAAAAGACGAAACAGGAATACAAAACATAAACAGGGATATAGATAAAATGAATGAAATAATGAAGGATGAGGTGAATAGCGCATTGGATGTAGAATTCAGTTATGGTATGTATAGAGCAATAGAATATTTTATAGGAGACAAAGATGAATTGAAAAATGATTTGACCTTGACAGGAGAAGGATTAAATAGTATATTACATTTTCAGGCAGTTAGTAGTAAAGGCAGGAATGTATTGTATAGCAATATACAAGAACATAAAAAAATTTGTTTCTTTGAAAAAAAACAAAACAATTTTGTCAAAGTGTAAAAATAAAAATGTCATTATAAACGAATATTTTTTAGCATAAGTGTTTCAACTAATAGTTTTTAGGAGCTGATAACTCCTGTTAAAATAAGTGTTTAGTGAGATTTCTAACTTTTATTATAGAACGTTTAAAAGAGTCGGTAGAGTTGGTGCCAAAAATTTTGAAGAGTTAAAAGCAGTTTTTGGGTTTAGATATGTTACCTGTGGTTCACAAGAGGGAAAACCTCATTTATTAGAACCTGACAAAAGGACAGAGTTACAGAAAGGACATATGAATCCATATAAATTTTTGACTTTAGATAATATTATACCACAATGCCAATTATGCAATAGACTTTATAAAGATAATTTTGTTTTTAATGAAAAAGAGAGAATTGTTACAGTTGCTTTTTGTAGAACCAATAAAAAAATCTGAAACTTATGTTAAAGCAAGTATTTTAAAATATTTACAAGAAATAGAATTAAAAATAAAAAGGAGATGAAAATGAATTCATTAAAAGTTTTGATTAGCGATGCTTTGTCAGAAGCTGGGATAAATATACTAAAAGAAAATCCGATATATGAAGTTGATGTGAAATTGGGTTTATCTCTAGACGAATTAAAAAGCATTATAAGGAATTATGACGCTCTTATTATTAGAAGCGGGACTCAAGTTACAGAAGACATTATAAAAAATGCAGATAAGCTAAAAATTATAGGTAGAGCTGGTGTTGGAATTGATAATGTTGATGTCACAGCTGCAAGCAAAAGAGGGATTGTCGTTATGAATACTCCCGGTGGAAATACTATTTCCGCTGCTGAACATACGATGTCTATGATGCTTGCTTTAGCTAGAAATATTCCTATGGCTGATGCGTCGTTAAAAAATAAAGAATGGAAAAGAAGTAAATTTACTGGTACAGAAATTTACGGAAAAACCTTGGGAGTGATTGGATTTGGGAAAATTGGATTTGAAGTGGCAAAACGGGCTAGAAGTTTTGAAATGAACGTATTAGTTTATGATCCATTTGCAACAGAAGAACAAGCAGAAAAATTAAATGCAAAGATAGTAGATTTAGATTTTTTGATAAAAAATTCGGATTTTATAACGCTTCATATCCCAAAGACAAAGGATACAGAAAATTTGATAAATAAAGATTCTATTTCAAAAATGAAAGACGGCGTACGAATTATAAACGTTGCAAGAGGCGGGATTATTAATGAACAAGATTTAGCAGATGCAATAAAAACTGGAAAAGTAAAAGGCGCTGCAATTGATGTTTTTGTAAGCGAACCTTGTTTAGATAGCCCTCTTTTTGATGTTTCTGGAGTTGTTGTTACTCCTCATTTGGGAGCATCTACAGAAGAAGCGCAAATCAATGTTGCAATAGATATTGTTAAACAAATTAGGGATTATTTTGAAAATAGTGAAATAAAAAATGCTGTTAATGTTTCTTTTTTTCCTGCTGAAATATTAAAACAACTGAAACCTTTTATAACTTTGGCAGAAAAAATAGGAATTCTTGAGTCAACATTATTAAAAGATAAAAGCGGGATAAAAGAAGTTGAGATTAGATATGCAGGCGATATTTCAGAAAAATCAGTTTCACCAATTACAGTTGGTTTTTTGAAAGGATTATTGCAAAGCGTAGAAGAACATGTTAATTCTGTAAATGCCTCATTTTTTGCAAAAGAAAGAGGAATAAAAGTAAAAGAAATAAAAGTAAATAAAGTTGACGATATTATAAATCTTTTGACACTAAAGATAAAAACGAATAAAGAAGAAATATTAGTTTCTGGAACAGTTTTTCATGAGGGGAACATTAGAATAATCAAAATTAATGATTATAATGTTGATTTATCGCCATTTGGAAATATAATTATTTCTAAAAATGAAGACATCCCAGGTGTTGTTGGGAAACTAGGAACTAAACTTGCTGAAGTAGGGATAAATATTTCAAATATGCAAGTTAGTACTTCTAAAAAAGATAATAAAGCATTGATGTTGACAAGTATAGACAAAGAAATTTCACAATATATTTTAGAAAAATTAAAAAATATAAAAGAAATAGAACAAGTACAGTTTATAGTTTTATAGACAAAAAGTTACATTAAAACCAAAATTTAAAATATTTTATACTTTATATTTTATATAAAATATTTTGATAAAAAATAATATTAAAAAATAGAGTAAAAAATTTTAGTACAATCTAATTTGTATATAAATTTGAGGAATTAACTATGATAAAAATCAATAGTGAAACAAAAATTTTAGGAATTTTTGGAAATCCAATAAAACATTCTTTATCTCCTTGTATGCATAATAGTGCAATAAAATTTTTAGATTTAAATTATGTTTATATTCCTTTTTGGGTTACTGGAGATATAAAAACTGCTGTAAAAGCTATTAAAGATATGAATTTTGCTGGAGTAAATGTGACGATTCCTTATAAAGAGAAAGTAATACCATTTTTGAATGAATTGACGAATGAAGCTGATAAAATAGGAGCTGTAAATACAATAATCAATGATGACGGTAGACTTATTGGCGATAATACTGATGGAATTGGTTTTATTTATTCTTTAAAAAATGACTTAAAATTTAATGTAAATACAAAAAAATGTTTTATGTTTGGTGCAGGTGGAGCAGCTAGAGCAATTGCAGTAAGTTTAATTTTTGCAGGAGCGGAAAATATTTTTATAACAGATATAAATATTGAAAAATCAAAAAATTTGGCAAAGATTTCAAAAGAAATAATTGTAATTGATATAAATAATGTTGTAGAAATAGCAAAAATTATAAAA
>JAIRLV010000299.1 GCA_031259185.1 Elusimicrobiota bacterium
ATCGGCTATGAAGGATGTAAAATAGAGGATTATATTAATAAACTAATAAAAAATAATGTAAAAATTGTTGTAGATGTTAGAAAAAATGCTTTTAGTATGAAACATAATTTTAAAAAGAATATATTATCGAATTCTTTAGATAAAATGAATATAAAATATATACATATTCCAGAATTAGGAATAGAAAGCCAAGACAGAAAAAATTTGAAATCTATGCAAGACTATAAAGAATTATTTAATTACTATGAAAAAAAATCTTTATCTAAAAAAAATAAAGAATTAAAAATATTATATAATCTCATTAAAAAAAATAGCAGAATTGCTCTAACTTGCTTTGAAAAAGATTATAATATGTGTCATCGAAGCATTATAGCAAAACATAAAATTTTTAATGATTTTGATATTAAGCATATTTAATTTTAATTAAAAAAATCTCTTGTTTCTTCCATTAATGGAGGATAGAAAACTCCTATTATTAGGAATGGATTTTTTGATTTCCTAATATGTTGCTTATAAATTGTACCTAAAAATAAGTATATGTCTTTTTTAAAAAACTCATCTTTATATTTTTTTATAACACCATTTTTTGCTTCTTGTTTGTTTTTATATTTTTTTAATAAGTTCAAATATAATTGCCCTATTTCCCAATCTATTATTTGTAATGTGCTTTCTTTCCCATTTATATCATTGAATTTATAAGAAAACTTATAATCTATAAATGGCATTGGTTTAAATAAATTTTCTTCTTCATTAGTAAATAAGTCTAGTTGTAATTTTTGCTTTTCAAATTCGTTTATTTTAGCTCCATATTTTTCTGTGTCATTATTCAATTCTGCTATGACATCTAAAAGTTTTGTTGGCTTAAACATCACAAGAGATATTTTATTATTATGAGATAGAGTTATTATCTCTTTTAAATTATTATACACTTTAATTTTAGTTTGATTAAAAATAATATTTTTTCTTGTTTCCCATTTTTTGTCGCTATTAATAAAGCTGTTTTCTATAATTTTTATATTATTTATATCATTATTGAGAATTCTATAACTTTCTGGTCTAGGATCACTATTATTTTTTGTAATCTTAACTTGAACATATTCGTATTTATGATATTTTCCATAATCATTTAATTTTCTAAATGGAATAGGATGCAATCTAATCCATTTACCATTTTCATCTATTCCAGCAGTGCAAACTAATTCACCATATTTTTTAGATAAATTTGTATATGTTTTGACTAATATCAATATTTTTTTATTATCCATTTTTGATATATCTTTATTCATATTTTTTTTTAAGTTTATTTTAAAAATTTTATTTCTTCGCCAAATTCCCAAATATCATATCTACTTAAATCAATCTTATCATTCCATATAATCCCAAAACCTCCCATATCTATTTTGGCTTGATTGAATAACTTTTTATCTTTTAATGCTTTGAAAGGTTTGAATATTTTGAGATATGGCTTTATATCTATTATTTTGATTATGTTATTTTCAAATTTCACTTTTAAAATCATATCATTTTGTGGCTCTACTTCTTTCATTAAAGGTACTTTTTTCATTTTTATACCTCTTCCAATGATTTTATTTTTTTAAATTTTTGTTTATACCAAATTTCTAAAAGTTCTGCTTGATGTTCTTTTATCCAAGTTAATAATAATATTTTCTCTCGTTTTGGGAGACTTCCAGCTATAATTTTTGTGGTATTAATATTAACTTCAATTTTATACTCATTATATTCAGCGTGTAAATGCGGTGGGTTATGTTCACTACCTATAAAATACATTTTTACTATAATTCCAAAAAATCTACTAATTTCTGGCATTTTTTTTTAATCCTTTTTTATTACAATAATTATATTTTAATATTTTTTTGTATTTTTTTCAAGATTTTACAAAAAATATTTGACAAATAAAAAAATTATGCTATAATGTTAATAAATAAAGGACAAAAAAATGATTAATAAAAAATTATTAGAGGAAATCTTAAAAATCCAAAAAAAGAAAAAAAAAGATATTATAACTTCTTTGAATATTTCTTATGATTGTCTAAAACATAAATTAGATGGAAAATATGAATTCAAATTATCTGAAGTTCAAAAAATTTGCCAAATACTAGAAATAAATAGTCTTGGGTTGAAAGATGAAATTTTTTTTATGCATAATGTTAATAAATAAAGGACAAAAATATCGTGAATTTTAACAATTTAAATTCTTTTTTGCTTTTTAATAAGCAAATAGAATTTTTTTTAGAATTAAGTGATGAGGAAGCAGGGAAAATTATTAAAGCCGTATTCTTATACGTCAATAATAAAAATATCCCAGAGCTTCCTGACAAATTAAAGTATGTCTATATAGCTATAAGACAAATTATAGATTTGAATAAAGAAAAATATATTAATAAATGTGAAATTAATAAAAAAAATGTTGAAACTCGTTGGAATTTAAAAGACACTAAATAATTTTAAAATACGGTCGTATTTCGTTTATACGAATTTTTTTTCGTATTTTTAAGTTAGTGATATTGATATTGATATTGATTCAGTAGTAGAGGTGTCAAAAAAACTGTATAACTTTTTAATTTTTTAAAAAGCTATTGGAAATAAAGGATTTTTTTGATTAGAGTTATACAGTATGGGCTGTATAACTTGTGTATAACTTTTATTTGTAGAGGGAATAGAGAAATAATAAATTTTTTTTAGTGGTTGTATGTATATAATTAAGAATCGAATATTAAGCGATAAGGAAATTAATATATTATTGGCAGGCGTATGTGAAAAAGCAATAAGATTAGCGATCAAGTTAGGGTTATATTGCGGATGTAATGAGTATGAAGTTTTTTATTTAGAAATTAAGGATATAGATTTTGAGAATCAACGGATTAGTTTTTCGGGAGAGAACGAGCGTATAATTCCTATGCGTTCTTCAGTAGAAAAAGAATTAGAAGTAGTGAAAAAAAATTTTAAGTGGTTTAGAGTTCTGTATATCATAGATAGAAGGTTGATAAATGCGTATGGTATGAAGTTAGAGAAATTGTAGAAAATTATTGTAATGAAATATTAGGAGTGAAAGATTTTAAGTTTGAGTGTTTGCGAGCTACATGGGAGGCGAAAATTAGTCAAAAGGTTAATGAATTGATGATATAAAATAAATCTATAATATGCGAGGTGTCAAAAATGTTAACAAAAGAAGCTCTTGATGATTTTTTAAATTTTGATTTTTGTGATGATGACTATGCTAATATTGATGAGAAAAGATTAATAGAACAAATGAAATTAATTATTTCTAAAATATAAATTGACGTTGATGTGTATGGTAGTGATTACGATGAAAATTATTCTGAGAATGAACTGATAAATTTAATAAAACTATTAATTGTATATCAAGCTAAACAAAATAAAATTTCATTTAAAAAGTTTCAGAAAAA
>JAIRLV010000006.1 GCA_031259185.1 Elusimicrobiota bacterium
GAACAACAGAATATATGGAACATAAAATAGCACATAGAAGTGATTTAATTGATGTAAATACTGATCCAAAATCATCAGTACCTTTTAATTATCCAAAACAACTTTTAAAATCTAACAGATAAGGAAAAATAAAATGAATTTTAAAGATTTAACAAAATATTTCATAGAAGAAAAAGAACTCGCCAACTTTAAGGAGATTAAAGATGGAAAAGAAAAATCGGCTATCGGAACTGATTCTACTTTTAACGATTTTGTTCCAAGAGAAAAAACTGAAAATACAAAAGAAGGGACTGAAAAACCAGATAAAAAACTTACTCCTAAAAAAGACGAGAAAAAAGATACAAAGAAAAACAAAGAACAATCTGAAAATAAAAAACATAGCTGCCCCGAATGCGAAAAACTAAAGAAAATTTGCCCCAAATGTAAAAAAGCAAAAGAAAAAGACGAAAAAGACGAAAAAGAAGATAAAAAGAAAAAAACTCTTAAAGAAGAAATTAAATTTCAATCCGGTATATTGGCAAAAAAACAACCTTCAAACAATAAAACAACTACAATTAAAACTCTTAAAGAAGAAATTCAATATCAATCTAGTATTTTAACAGAAAAAAGAAAATGGTATGATGATGTAAGTGTAGATGATGAAGAAGAAGAAGGCGAAGAAGATTTAAACGGCGGAGATACAAAAGAAAAAACTTCAAAAAAGAAAACAAATAAAAAAATGATGACAAACGCTCAAAAAAAATACATAGATATGGCTGCTTCAAAAGATACTGATGACGAAGAAATAGAAGATGAAAGTGAAAAAAAAGAAGAAAAGGGTAAAGAAGAAAAAGGCGATTTATGGTCAAAAGTTTTTAAAAAAGAAGAAACTAAAGAAGAAAAGAAAAAAGCAAAAGACAAAATAGATAAAATCAAAGAAATTGTAGAAAAATGAAAAGTAAAACTTGTACTGGTGCTGAACCATCTGTAAAGACAAAATTTAAACAACCAGAATTTGATTTCTCGCCAACTCTTTGGGATGGCGTTAGAATAACAAAAGAAATAAAAGAACTCAAAGAAACAGTACAAGTATTAAAATATCAATTAACTAACGCACAAAGATACGAACCAAAAGAAGTTCCTGAGCTTAAGAAAGATTTACAAGAAGCAGAAACAAAATTAAACAAAGCAAAAAAAGAATTACAAGAAATTACAAATAAGTATTCTACAATTAAAGAAGATTTTGACGAAGAAGATTTTCAAAAAGATTTAGAAAAAGCAAAAACTAGAAAAATAACTCGTAAAGAGGCTATGCTTAAATGGCATCCTGATAAATTTATAAAAGACAAAGATCATAAAAAATTTGAAGATTCAGCAAAAATTCTAAACGCCATCTTCGACAAAATTGACAAAACAGCTTTTAGAGAAACTAAAAATCAGACAGCGGACGAAGCATTTAAAAGAAACTGGGAAGCGCAACAAAAAAGAAAAAACTTTGAAGAAGCATTACGAAAGAAAAAAGCAGAAGAAAATAAACGTACACATGATCCAGCGATACTTAATGGAATAAAAACTTTAAAAAATATTGCATTGTTTGAAATATTGTTTGAATATTTAATAAAAATAAACATAAGTCAAGAAAAACTTCAAACTATTGCACAAGCGATGCATAGAATTGCATTAGTGACAAAAAACTTAAAAATAGATTTTACTCTACAAGCTACCCTTCAACATTACATTATTCCTAACGCTAAAATCATAAAAAATCATATAAAAACTATTTTAGATGATATAAATATTCCTTCAATCTATAAAAATCAACTTAAACAATACCTAACAGCATTGGAATATTATGTTAGCATAGCGGAAAAAATTTATTCAAAAATAAAATAATCAATTTGAAGTTAATAATATGATGATACAAGAAAATATTTTAGATCCGAAACAAGTCGATCTCTCGCCAGATATTTTTATACCTGGTAAAAAAATAATGAAAAGTAAAGTAAAAGACTATTTAATTGATACAATTTTTAAATGGCTAAAATTACAAGGATATGAAAAAGAAATAGTAAAATCAATGCATCTTATTGGTTCAAGTGCAGGCGCACACTATCTTAATACATCAGATATGGATGTAAGCATTGAAACATCAATACCGATAGAAACTATTAAAAAAATTTGGAAATTATTGCCTAATGGCAATAAATTACCAGGAACCGAACACCCAATAAATTATTACCTAACTCCTGACCAAAAAGATATAAAAGAAACTACTGCGGCCTATAATATTTTAGATGATAAATGGGCAAAAGAAGAAAAAGATGATGAAGTTTTTCCAATAGATTATGCCTACGAAGTTGCCAGATTTTTTATATCAGGTTTTAATGCTCGTATAAATGAATATGAAATAGATAGCAAAGAATTGGAATATTTAAAAGAAATAAAACCTAAAGATATTGGTAAAAATGAAGAAGAGATTAATATTTTAATAAATCAAAAACAAAGAGAAATACTTTCCGATTTAGACTCCATCAACATAGGCCACCAAATACTTAAATCTTTTAGAAAAATTCCATTTGAAGATAAAAAAACTGATACATTATTACAAATAGAAATAAAACAAAAATCAAACACTATAAACAACATCGTTTATAAAATTATTACAAGCAAAATGGGTTTTGAAGAAATATTTGAAAAATATGAAGACATAAGAAACAAAATAATGGAGCAAAAATGAGAGAACGATCTTTTAAATTATTCAAAGATTATAGCCTAGGTATAATGAATGGAATAAAAGAAATATGTTATCTTGATAGAATGTCAGATCGTGACTCCTTAGCCGTACTTTACGCCACTCCGGATCTTGCTATGGCCAAATATATATTAAATGTCCAAAACGGTCAAGATATAGGGCCATTAATTTCAATTTATTTATCAAACATAGAAGTAGCCAAAGAACAAACTATGAATGGTTATGGAACTCTTAACATTGCTGATGAAGATGCTTATAAAACAATGCGTTCTCCGCAAATTTGTACACTTGTATTTAGATCAACTATAATTTGTAATAATGAAACTGAAGGCGACATTTTACAAGCACAACTTATAATGGGTATGCCATTTAATCATAATTATTACTTTATGGTTGACGGACAATATGCTTGTTGTTATGCCGAAAATTCTGAAAACGCTTCATCTGTCGAACCTGGTAATAGCACTGATAAAATTAACAGAAGAACTTGTGATATTCGTATTCCTCGTGCTTATCTTGAATACCCAGTATATGAAATTAAATCTTATATTAAAGAATTTAATTTAACATATAATCTAATAGAAGGCGCGGAACCAGAAAAAGATAACCAAAGTAATTTAATTTCAAGTTATAGGTAAATTAAAACTTGCCGATATTATTTAATTTAAAACTTTAATCCCCTCTCTGTAAAGCCTCTTTAAAATTTTAATTCTTAAAGATGGTTTATTTAACATCAAAGAAACAGCTTCATTTTTTAAATGAAAAAATTCATTAAGAGGTTCACTAAATATTTTTATTAAGATTTTTCTATAATTTCCAGTTGATTTATAATTTTTATTATGCATTTCACTTATATAATGAGAAATATTTTTTTCAAACTCATCATACCTAAGCATATAAGCTACTAAATCTTTAGCATTTTCAATATCTTTTGGAGGCTTTTCTAATGTCCTTATTTTAAAATCAACCCCTAATTGATACTTTGAAAATATTTCAACATATTGAACTATATGAGTAAACTCATGACTGAAATGTTCTAAAGTTCCAAGCAATCTAATATTCATAATTAAATCTTTTTTAATCATTTTCCCATTTTTTTCTTCTTCGGTATATGAAACAAAACTTGTTTCACTTATATTTTTAGCTAAATATATTTTTCTTCCTGTTTTTTTAAACCTTTTTACATAACCAGCACTTTCTGGTTTTATTTTAGTAATTACATATAAAGCATAATCGGTAATATCTTTTAAAGTATTTTCTTCATCATTAGGATTATATTTTTTTAAATTGTCATAAAATGCTTTTAAATTTAAGACAGCCCTATTACCCTCAACTGATTTAATATTGGTATAAGCTTCTTTTAAAATTCTTGAATAATCTCTCATATCATAATAATTTACTTTGGAATAATCTATCATTAACATAAATTTAGCTTTTTTTATATTCCAAAATAAATTCTATTATTTCATCACTTTGGGGATTTTTAAAAAAAGCAATATTGCTTTTAATTGCATTTTGTAATCGTTTTATCTTAGCAGTACTCATACTTCTAATATTAAGCATCTTTTCTAAAGAAACCATTTTTGTTTTATCAAAATAAATATTAGTATAAGAAGGTTTTAGAAAAATATTTTGATATATTCTTTCTTCTCGCCATAAATCTTTTTCGAGTTTATTTAAAACGCTTTTAATATTATAAATGTTAAAATCTTCACGCCATCTCATTATACTATAAAACATTCTAAATATTTCATCTTTATTAACCAAATACCAGCGTAATATTTTAATTATATTTCTGTTATGCTTTAAATCAATAAGGTTATTTTTAAAAGTTTTATACAAAGAACTTGTTCTAACATGATTATAGCGATTATGAGTATCCTTCTCTACAACATCAATATAATATTGCATATTGCCTACAATAATTTCCAATCCTCTTCCAAAACCTTCGTTTATTTGTTGAGGTTTTTTAACTCTTCTATTTTCTTTTGATCCTATAACTTTATCAAGTTCTATTTCAACATAAACCGGAAAACTGCTATATCTTAAAGATTTTTCCTTTTTTTCTACAAATTTTCTTGGATCTTTTTCAATTTCTTCAAATTGTTTATTGTTTGATTTTATCGGTATTACATCTTTTCTACTAAAAGAAATTCCTTCTTTAGCATCCCATTCATTTTGAGATATATTTATAGCATGTTTTTCAAGTATATTTATTAAGTCATTTAAATTAGTTCCATGTACAAGAACATTTCCTTTTTCTAAATCTTCCTTCCATTCAGTTAATAATATAATATCATCAAACTTCATATATTTTTAGCTTTTTTTATTCTAAAACATATTTAATTTTGGAGCATCCATAAATTCTTTTTAATCCATTTAATTCAGCAAGTTCTTTTTCTGATTTCCCTTCTTCAAAAAGCATCCCTAATTTTTTAAAATCTTCAATTCTAAAATTAAATTTGTGTTTTCTAACTTTATTTTTAATATACATATAATCCGGTTTTATAATTTCTTTTTTTACAAATCCGTTACTTTCATATAAATTTCCATTGCTATAAGATAAATCAGCAAAAGTTTCAATTTTTTTATT
>JAIRLV010000119.1 GCA_031259185.1 Elusimicrobiota bacterium
ATACTTTTTTAAAATTTCAAAAATTATTAACATTATACAGACCACTACTACTACTATATATTTATATATAATAATTAAAAAATATATATTGAAAACTAGTTTTGTTAAATTATAAAAATTTTTTACTTTAAAAAAGATAAAAATATTAATATAATAAAAATATTTTTAATAAATATTCCCATAATCAATAAATTTTTTCACTAATTCATTTTTTGTATTTTTTAAATCATGAGGACTTCCAGATTCTATAAATTTTCCGTTTTGCAACATAACTATATTATCTGAAATTTTATAAGCAGTTTTCATATCATGAGTTACAACTATTGAAGTTATTTTTAATTCTTTTTGCAAATGTAAAATCAAATTATTTATTAAATCCGCAGTCAAAGGATCTAAACCAGTAGTAGGCTCATCATATAAGAGATATTTAGGTTTATAGGCTATAGCTCTGGCAACAGCAACCCTTTTTTTCATTCCTCCAGAAAGTTCAACCGGTTTTAAATTACAAATTTTAGGAGACAAATCTACCATTCGCAATGTTTCAATGACAATTTTATCTATTTGTTCTTGTGATAAATTTTTAATCCATTTTAACCCAAACCCAACGTTATCTCTGATACTCAAAGAATCAAAAAGAGCCCCGCCTTGGAATACTATCCCAAAATTAGTCTGGATTTCAAATAATTCGTATTTTGAAATTTGTTTCAAATTTTTTCCATCTATAATAACTTCGCCTTTATCTGGTTGTAAAAATCCAAATAAATGTTTTATTATAACACTTTTTCCTTGTCCACTTCCTCCTATAATTGTGAAAGTATCCCCGTCAGGTACAACAAAACTAATATCGTCTAAAACAATATTATTATTAAATTTTTTATAAATATGTTTAACTTCTATCAAAATTTCCCTCACTTATTACTTTAATTTCATAAAAAATTACATAAATTTCATATATCTATAATATTCTAACTATAAATTTCTGATAATTTCTATAATTCTTTATGATATAAAAAATTACAGAATATAGATATAATATTTTCATAAATGTTCAGTATATATAAAATTTTTTTTATATTTACGCTAAAAGAAAATTCTATAGCAAAATCTATAAATATTTCAGAGGCAAATATAAGAATAGAGTATACTCTATATCCCAAATATCCCAAATCATACAAAACTATCGACAAAGCATATAAATTCTTGTTTTTTCACCATACTAATATATTTTATGTTCTCTAGTCTGCATCTTCCAAATCGCTGGAAACATCAGCTAATAATTTTTGTCCTAGTGTATCATCGGGTAGAGTTTCGACTTTTCTTAATGCTTTATTTATTGCCTTTGTTCGTTTACCAACAGTCTCGTCCAATGTTATACTTGCCTTATCAATTTGGTCTTTTACTTTAACTAATATTGTCTCGAAGTTCGTAAATTCTTTTTTTACAGCGCTTAGTGTGTTCAAAATAATAGTTGTTCCTTTTTCGACGGCAAGACTCCTAAAACCTATTTGTAACGCATTCAAAAATGCCGCTATTATAGATGGACCAGTAACAACAATATTGTATTCTCTTTGTATGCTTTCGAAAAGCGCTGGATTACGTACTACCTCGGCATATGCGCCTTCAAAAGGCAAAAACATTATTGCAAAATCTGTTGTATTCGGTGAGTCAATATATTTTTCTTTAATTTCTTTCGCAAAATTTTTAACTGTCCGTGAAAATGCTTTTCTTGCTTCTTCAATCACTTCTTTATCTCCTTTATTATAAGCGTCAACAAGAATCTCATAATCGCTTGTAGGTAATTTTGCATCAATAGGTAGCCAGATATTTTTATCCGAATCTTTTTTACCTGGGAATTTAATAGCGAATTCCACATGTTTATCGCTGCCTACTTTTGTTTTTACATTTTTTTCATACTGACTTGGATGAAGTATTTGCTCTAGAATTGCCTCTAATTGATATTCTCCCAGAACACCTTTTGTTTTAACATTAGACATTACTTTTTTTAGATCGCCAACATCGGATGCAAGATTTTGCATTTCTCCAAGTCCTTTTTGAACTTTTTCAAGGTTATCGCTCACTTGTTTGAATGAAGCGCTAAGTCGCGCCTCTAAAGTCTTTTGCAACTTTTCATCAACAGTTTCTCGCATTTTATCTAATTTCGCTTCATTTCCTATTTGAATTTCTATAAGTTTCTTTTCAACAGTTTCACGATTTTTTTCAAGACTATCTTTTGTATCTTTTGTCAAAGCTTCAATCTTATGTGAGGACTTTTCTTCAAATTGTTTTAATGAAATGGTCAACTCCTCACGGCTCTTTTTTGTTGAACTGTTGACTATATCTTGAATAGATTTTAACTCTTTATTTAAAATTTCTGAAAAATTTGAGATACTATTAGTTACTTCTGCCTTAAATTCTAATATTGATTTATTTAATTCATCTCTGTTTGATTTTGATGATACTGACAAAGAATCTAATATGGATTGAATTTTATTATCAATCAATACAGTAAAGTTTGTAATTGTTGTTAATAATTGTTCTGAAATAGATTTGAGTAATAATGTCAAATCTTTTCTATTTTGACTAAGAAGAATAATTATTACAATAAATTGAATGATTATTATAGCCAAAATCAGTAATTCTATAACAATATTCAAGCCCATAATCGCCTCCAATAAACTATAAATTTGTTTTATTCTATAATAGTTACAGAATTTCTGTCAACTACTACTCTTTTTAGTTTAAAAATTTACAAAAGACCTTGCAATTCACGGAAAAATTGTTATATTTCATCTCTAAAGTAATTTGGCGTTTTTTTTAGCCATTTTAGTTCCAAGTTATACTGAAATAATTTTGTGTCAGTCCTTTTGAAGCATTTATTGTAATTTTAAAAAGGTTTATTATATTTAAAAATGAAAATAATTGATTATTAGAATAAAAGATTGCTTTTTCATAACATAATTTCATTATCTAAATCTATTTGTAATTTTTTTAATCTTGAACCTAAAGTTTTTGTAATTTCTTCAATCTTATCATTGTGTTTTACATAAAAAGGACCATCATATTTTATAATAATTTTCGTGAAAGGTTTTGGTATCATAAAATTATCCCAAGTTGTCAATTGCCAAAAATTTTTCATAGATCCAGCTACTAATATAATAGGACTTCTTTGTTTTTGAGCTAAATATAATAATCCTGATTTTGCTTCATAAACAGGACCTCTTGGACCGTCTATAGCTATTCCAATATTTTTACCTTTTTTCATTACTTTTAACATTGTTACTAATGCTTTTCCTCCGCCTCTCGATGTAGATCCTCTAACAACATCATAACCGAGTATCTTAGAAATATTTGCCACCCAGTCCCCGTCATTAGAAGAAGAGGTTAAAATGCAAAGATTCATATTGCGATGAGTATTAAACAGAATTATTTGTCGATTATGCCAAAATGCATATAAAAGAGATCCTGACCCAGACAAGTCTTCTATGATTTTATAATTTTGTCTCTCTATTTTTTGTGTCAAGCCTAAAATTTTCATTAATAAAACAGCAATGAATGGAAGTATTTTGTTTCTAAACAATATTGCTCCTTCAATTTTATAACTTTAATTATTACTTTTTATATCGGATATTAATTTTAAATATTGATCTCTTTGAGGGATAAATGTATCCATTTCATTTTTTGGCAAAGAAAAGGATAAAGGTATTTTCAATGTTAGGTAATTGATAAAGGAATTCTTTTGTTTAAAACGAAAATCCAAATGCGGACCTGTGGCAAGACCTGTCATCCCAACATAACCTATCAAGCCTCCCTGTTTTACATGGGTCCCAACTTTTATTCCTTTTGCAAAACCTTTTAAATGTCCATACCAAGATTCATAATTATTAAAATGTCTAATTTTTATCAGATTCCCAAAACCGCCATTCCAACCTGCAAATACGACTTTTCCGTCTCCGATTGACACAACGGGTGTTCCTGATGTAGCTGCATAATCTATTCCCAAATGAGGTCTGCGATATTTTAATATTGGATGCATTCTACTTGTAGAAAAATGAGAACTAATTCTTTTATAATTTAAAGGAGATTTTAGGAAAGCCCTTTTTAAAGTTTTTCCATTTTCGTCATAATATGAAGTTTCACCATTAGAGTTTTTGAATAAAAATGCAGAATATTCATAATTTTTTGACATATATTGCGCTGATAAAATTTTATTAAATTTAGAATATCCGCCGTCCGTATCTAAAGTCTCGTATAATATAACGAATTTATCTCCTTGTCTAGTTTCTGTCAGAAAATCTATTTGCCAAGCAAAAATTTCAGTCAATTCTACAGCGATTAATGGCGTTCCTTTCTCTACATTAACAATTGCTTCATATAATGAGGAAACTATGGCGCCTTCTAATATATTATATTTCGTTTTCAATTCTTCTTTTAATATTTCAATTTCAAATGTTATTCCGCTTTCATTTTCATTGTTATTTGAAACAAACACTCTATATTGTTCTATTGGTGTAGGATAATACGAAAAAGCTTTAAAAATACCATCTGTAGATTTTTCTATTTCATATAATTGACCAATTTTTACATATCGGTTTTCTATTGAGGTAGACAATAGATTTATCACCTTATAAATATCATTTGTGTGCAAGCTTGTCTTTTGTAAAACAACATAAAAAGAATCACCTTTGTGAAATGTATCTTTTTCTATAACTATTTCAGGTTTTTTTTCTACATGCAATAATTTTATTTTTTTATGAGAAAAAAGCTTAAAAGTAACTAATGATATTAATAAGCTTATAACAAATATTATACTAATTATTTTTAAAAAATATTTATATGCCATTTTAAACATTTTATCTTATTTTAAAATTTATTCGTTGAATTTTTTATAAAT
>JAIRLV010000128.1 GCA_031259185.1 Elusimicrobiota bacterium
ATGCTAACGTTCCCTCTTTGCTTAGGCAAATGTGGCGTTATTTTTTTTAATTGTTCTTTTGTTATTTTCATACTTCCTTTTATACTTTTTTTTATTCTTGTGTCAACACGCCCTAGTTTTCGTATCATAAAAAACATTTTTTTATTTTTTTAATAAAATTAGTTTAAGTCATTCAAATAGTCAGCCAATAAATTATATATAGTTTTATCAAAATATTTATTATTTCTATTGTTAAATCTATACTCTATTATCCAGTTCCCTTTGAAATTCCTTTGCGGCTTGCAAATCTGGCGAGATTGATATACCTATTTCTTTGCCATTCTCTCTCCAATATACATACCATATATTTCCTCGTTTCTTCCTAAAAGATATTTTTTTCTCCCTTGTTTTTTTTGTTCGCATTTTGTTCGCATAAATTTATAAAAGATGTGTTAATATTTTACATTATGCTCTAAAATGATACAAAAAAAAATAATAAAACCTCATCTAATTTATTAGATGAGAGCAATTTCTTTTGACGATGAGAAAATTTGAAAATATACTAGCCCAATTTGCGACCAGTTCATTTTTTTCTCTTTTTGTAAGTTGAAACATAAAGTTTTCAGGAACTCTTTTTATATTTTTTTTTACCTATTCATTAAGCCTAGATGTTTTTACTTCATACGGATCCGCCAAATCTCTATCTAGCATTACTTGCAAGCCTCGTATTGTATAGATTTTTGATTTTATGTTGTCTTCATTTATTATTTATATTTCTTTTGTCATTTTTTTTCTTTATGTTCATAAAAATTTTATATTTTTTTCAATAATTCTTTTTTCTTTGCGTCAAACTCAATTTCATCTATTACTTTTTCATCATATAATTTTTTCAAGGTTTTTAGCTTTTTTTCTATATTTTCTATAGCTTTTATATTATTTTCATATGTTGAGAAGAAATTTTTTTTGGCATCTATACCGACTTTATTTTCATAGATATTTTTTTTGATTGATTGAATGGTCAGCCTTGCTTATAAAATAATCTAGGAAACATTATTTTCAAAATTTTTATTATTTATGAGCTTATTCTATTCATTTATTGATATTGTTATATCCGTCATCATTTATCCAATCATAACTTTTTGCTATATCACAAAAATATACAGGGCTTCCATATTGATTTTTACCTAGCTCTTCAAATTTTTTCTCTCCTTATTTTGCAAGTATTTCCATCTTTATCTTCTATATTATGTATAAATATGCCTAATATTTTATTCTCTAGTTGAAAACTTTTTTGTAGTTCATATTTAACAAATTCTCTTTCACAAGTTCCCTCTCCAATTAAAACTATGTTGTAGATGTTCCATCAAGTTGTCTATTAATTCATCTATAGCCAGCTTCATCTCCATCTTTTTTTATCTTTTTAAAGTCAGCAGAATCAATAAATCTATAGTCTTCATAATTTTTAAGAGTATTACTATTTTTTACACGCATTGCTCTCCAAACATCTTTTTCATAATATATCTCCAATTATAAAAATTTTAATAAGATTGTTACCATTATAAATAAAAAATAATACAGCCAAATTGAAAATGAAAATAAAGCACTTATCATCTCGGCAAAAATTTCGTATTTTAAATGAGTATTTTTAGGCTTAATGTCAAAAATATTTTTTATTTTTAAATTTTCATTTATAATATCTTTGATAAAATTATTAAATTTAGTTCTATGTATTCTTTCTATCGATAAGATAATACACATCTAAAATATATTCTATCATTATCATAAAAATACAAATCCAAAATATTTTTACATTATCTATTTTGTTTGTCGCTATCAAAAATACATAATCATAGAAATTACTAGAATTTTTATATTATTTAGTGTTATTGTTCATTCTAAAAATATTATTTTGTAATAAACTTAAATATGTATTTATACAAGGTTGATTTAATATGTTTAATATATTTTTACGCATTTTTTATTATAATAAACTACTTTATTTTTATTTATTTTTTATGCTTCGTTGGATCTATTAAAGTATGTTTTTGTCCTGGTTTTGGAGTTGGCGGAGCTGGCTTTCCTTTAACAAGAGTTGTTTCTGTTCCATTAGGTGTTCTATATTGCCCTGATTTTGGGACGCTTTCTCCTGGTTTTATTTTTATTTTTGCCATTTTTTTCTCCTTGATATTATAATTTGGTCGTGTATTTACAGACAACTTTTTAGTTTATATTTTTTCATTATTTCTAAATTTTTTGCAAAA
This sequence comes from Elusimicrobiota bacterium, assembly GCA_031259185.1. Lineage (GTDB taxonomy): Bacteria > RUG730 > RUG730 > RUG730 > RUG730 > JAIRLV01. The sequence goes on from JAIRLV010000128.1 coordinate 2,241, forward strand.
TTATAAACTTATTCATTTTTCTCATAAATTGTAGAATAAGCAAATGCAATGAGTTTAACTTTTTGTTCTATATTCATTTTTGAAGTAATTTTTATTAGTTCTGTTTCTATTTCAGATAATTCTTTAATATTAGTTTCCCTATTTTTTACAGTATATAGTTGCTATTGCATTAGGACTGTTTCCATTTCCATTTATATGTTTTATATGTTGTTTATTTCCCAAATTTAGATCTCTACTAAAATCTAAAATATCAAAAATGGTAATATTTATATGCTACATAAATTAAATAAAGTATCTATTTGAATTAAACTTACGCCAATTTCCCAGCTAGATGATTGTTACATAACTTATTTTTAGTTTTTTTGCAATATCTTTTTGCTCTAGATTACAACTTTTTCTAAAAAACGCAATCCTTCTAACTAATTCTTTTCTAATTTTTTTCTCATCAAATTTTTTTTGTCAATCATTAATTTCCTCAAATAATTTAATAATAAATTATAGTTAAAAAATATTTAAAAATCAATAGAAAAATATTTATAAATAAATTTAATTTAATTTTTTATTAATATTTAAATTAAAATATTTAAAGCGATATAAAACATGAAAAATCAATATAAAATTATTAATGAAAATATTAAAAATATTTTGAGAAACAAAGAAGAAACAAAATCGTTTTGCAGAAAAAATAAGAAAACCTTATTCAATGACAAATTGGATACTTGCCAATAGAAAACGATTGTAGCAGATGAATTATTTATTATTTGCGAAGCGTTGCAGATTACTCACGATTTTTTTTATAAACAATATTTGAATCAGCATGATATAAAAAAACCACTAAAAAAAAATAAAAAATATTTTGTAATAAAAAAATGATAAATAAAAAAACGTTCATATTATGTCATAATTATAGAGAGATATTTGAAAATTTAAGTGATGAATATGCAGGTATATTAATCAAAAAAATATTCGAGTATGAAATAGAATTTTTGTTTAATAATAAAAATGAATTTTCAATAGATGAAAGACTTAAATTTGCATTTATACTGATTCGTCAATTTTTAGATTTGAATATTGAAAAGTATATAAAAAAAAATTAAAATTTTTATATTGATATTGATAATAGTAGTTGTTTCAAAAAATCAGTATAACTTTTATATTTTTAGAAAAGTTATTGAAAATAAAAGACTTTTTTGATGAAAGTTATACCGTTGACTGTATAATTTGTGTATAAATTTTATTTGTAGAGGGAATAGAGAAAAATACAAAGAAGTTTGGCTTTGGATTGTTTTTTTAGAAAAACAAAGGAAAGAGCCCGTGTTTAAAGTCAAGAAAAAAAATAAAAAATTTAGTAACAGCGCAGGAGGGAGTTTAGGTGGATGATAAGTTTATGCATGCAAGCAGTAATGGCAACTTTGAAAGATTTATGACGAGAGCGCAGATTATGATAGA
>JAIRLV010000140.1 GCA_031259185.1 Elusimicrobiota bacterium
GTATCAGTAATATTTTTTACTCAAAAGCATTAAGAACTCATTATACTGGATAGGTGTGGGAAAATTTTAACCTTTGGCGTCCACAAAACCGCTAGGATATACCTAGTCGCCTGTGAAAAACTAACTAACCTTGCGATTTTCCTTAAGAAGTCTAGAAAAAATTAGGATTCTGGCGAACAAATTTATTATGCTAAATAATATTTAAATTATGACTATTGCGCTTTGATATATTATAGAGTCTAAGGAATTTCTTCATCAAGGGATAAAACTTGCTTGGGGAGAGCTCTCAACCAAGTTCAAAATTAAGCAAATTCTTGATGTCGAAAATTTTATAAATCCTGATATAAAATTATAATAATAACTTTTTTATAATTTTATAACCCTAAAATTCTTAAAAAATTTGATAAAATACTATAAATCTCTTTAAAGCAAATAATATATTTATTTTATATTTTTTTAGTTGATAAAATAAAAAAATAATTTTAATTTAAATTAGTAAACCTAAAAATAATAATATCTTGGTTTATTTTTAAATTTTAACAAATAGGTGCAAAATATGGTTCTGTTAATAGTTCGGGCTTCTGAGGATTGCTAAGCTAAATTTTTAGGTCAGAGTATTTAAGTATTGCAGTTTTTGAGTAAAAACTTTTAAACTTAAATACTGAAAATACTTGGGTATATTTGCTTGTTTGGGACTTCAAATGGGACGCCTCTCGTGGTTCTACGTGGTGACCTTTTAACCTTTTTTTTGCGACCTGATTTTTTTCGAGCTTCGAGCCTAAGAAGCCTTTTTTGTTCGTCACGAGCAAAAACCATAAAATTAGAAGCAGCAGCACATATAATAGGGTTGATTTGATCTCCTATCCTATCTCTAAGTCTGTTTTTAGATAAAAGATAGTCATTTTTCATATGAGATATGATTTCTTCAATATCAGATCGTCTATTAAGATGTTCCACTAATTCTTTCTTGTCTTCTGGGTTTATATCATCTAAATTATTTTTAGCAATAATAATTTGAGCGCTATCATATTTTTTTCGTCCTTGATAGCCTTTATCTACTATACAATATTTAGGTACAATACCAAAATTAGCTTTAATATTTGATATTATATTAGGTAAAGTTTTTGAATCATGGATATTTTCATCTTCACTTGATACATAATAGATAATACGATTATATTTACCGCAAGCAAGCGATACTTTAGTGCCGAATTCATATGTTTTATTCATTTTGCCTTTAGCAACACAATAAATTTGGCTTTCAAAAATACTATAAATTTTATTTTTATCATCTTTTTTTTGTGTTAAAGCCCTATAATAATTATTACAAATTTCATCAAATTTTACTGAATTAGTAACTGAATCTGGTAAATGAATTTTTAATTCATTTAATAATTTTAGGCCAATATTTCTTAATTCTTTTAATATTTTTTCTTTTATTTCATTTTTTTTATTTGATTTATTAAAAAGAGCATCTTTTCTTAGTTTTTTAACTTCTTTTTTATGTTTATTTCTAAATTTAATACTAAATTTGTCGCCAATTTTCCAGATTTGACGGATGGTATCAATAGCTAAATTGATGTCGGTTGGATATGAAGTGTATTTTTCTTGGACAGTAGAATCGATTATTACCGCATCTTCAAGGTCTTTGATTGCTTTTTTTCCATGAATACGTATTGACTCTCTAAATAAAATCTCACAACCTTCTTTACCTATTCTTTTTCTAAAAACTGAAAGCAGAGATCGATCGCAAGGTGGTTTTTTACTTAAATTTTTGTAGCCAATAAAATGTTGAACAGCGTAATTAGTTGTGCATTGATATATTAATTCTTTGTCACTATAACGCTTAATATACTTTAAAATTAACATAGCAGCCATCAATCTAATTGGCTTAGCTTTAGCACCAAAATAAGGATCATAATAAACAGATAAATCATTTTCAAGTTTTTTCCAGTCAATATTTTTTTCTAAAATATATAATTGATCTGTTGGATTTACTAAATCAATTAATAACATTCCATTAAATAATTTTTTTTGTTGGACTTGACCTATGTACATTTTTACTCCTGACAAAAATAATAAAATTTTTTAAGATGGGTTCTCCCTTGACTCTACGAAACCATTTTAATATAAATTTTAAATTATGTCAAGCCCAAAATAAATTTTTTTGAAAATTATTATCTAGTTATTCTCCTATGTTAGCGACATCAAGAATTTTATTTTTGGTATGATTCTTGCTATAATTCTTTATTTCAATTTGAAAGGTAAAAGAAGCTGACTACATATTTTTATATAAACTCTTGTTTCGCTGGCGATGATTTTAAAGCAAACGGGTTTTAAAAGTTATATTTTAAAAATTTTAGTTCAGCTCATTTTACTGAAAAAATTTTTGATGGCCAAACCGTTTTCGACTTTTTCACAGGCGACTATATATATGCGTTAAATCGCCCCTAAAGGCACCAATCTACTTTAGCCACAAGGCAGGAAAAATGTGGGAGAAAAATAGAAAAATTATTTTGGCGGGACGGTGTCAGGCGTGGACATGCACAAAAAGCCATTGATGCCCACCACCCTCAAGCGCGCCTTCAACCTCGTCAAGTGGCGCCGGGTTATGGCCGGAATTGCGTTTGTCTTGGACAGGCGCAAAAAGCCATTGATGCCCACCACCCTCAAGCGCGCCTGGCAACTCCTCAAAAGCCGCCGGGCGAGGATTCACAAG
>JAIRLV010000165.1 GCA_031259185.1 Elusimicrobiota bacterium
AACAATTAACTAATATAAATATTACTGATACAGTAAATAATAATATTAACATTAATATTTATAATTATTTAAAAAGTGATGCTTATAAGGTAGAAATATTAAAAGTCGCATGTCACGCAAATGCAATAACTGCAACGCATCAGAAGACTTTTGGGAAATATAAAAATTGCCATCAAGGTCAAGATGTAGTATTAGTTGCAACAGGCCCAACTTTGAATGATTATGAACCAATAGAAGGTGCAATTCATCTGGGAGTTAATTCTGCATTCAAGTTTGAAAAAGTAATTTTAGATTATTTATTTTTTCAAGATTATATTGCTCCATCTATAAAGCCTTACATAAATGAGCTAAATAATTATGTAGGTAATAATTGTAAAAAATTCTATGGGATTTTACAAGATACGATTAGTAGAGATTGGATAATACCGGAATCGGATACTATTTTAGCAAATGCAGAAAGATATTACGTATTAAGTATTTGGAAATATCCGCCAACAAAATTTACTTATGATATTGCTAATGAAATTTTACATTGTGGACATAATGTTGCAATAACATGTATGCAGTTTATTCTTTGGACGAATCCTAAAAAAATATATTTAGTTGGTTGTGATTGTAATAGCGGTGGATATTTTCATAATAACTCAGACGATGTTAGACTTTCTGTTGAAAGTGTAAATAATTTTATATATTCTTGGTCTAAAATGAAAGATTTCGCTAAAACTTATTATCCAGATACAGAAATAATTTCTGTAAACCCAGTAGGACTTAAAGGAATGTTTAAAGATATCTATACAAAACAAAATTTATTTATAATGACGAGATAAAAATGAAAATAATTGGCGTAATTCCATCGAGGTATAATAGTACAAGATTTCCGGGAAAACCTCTCGTAGATATATGTGGGAAACCTATGATTTGGTGGGTTTATAATCAAGTAAAAAAAGTAAATAAAATAGACGATATAGTTGTTGCTACTGATAATCAATCAATAGAAAAAGTTTGTAATAAATATGAAATACCTTCTATAATTACATCTGAAAATCATCCAGAACATATTTCTCGTATTCATGAAGTTTCTGAAAAAATAAAAGCAGATTATTATTTATGTATAAATGGAGATGAACCTTTAATTGATCCAAAAAGTATTCAAAAAATAATCCCAAATGATATTATTGGCGAAAAAATAGATTTTTTGGGCGCTATGAGAATATTAAAAAATCCTGCTGAAACAATAGATATTTCTAATATAAAAGTAGTTGTAAATTCACATAATAGATGTATTTATATGTCGCGTAACCCTATTCCTTGTCCCAAAGGAAGTTTAATGTTTAATTATTATAAATATATTGGGATTGAATGCTTTACTAAATCTGCTCTTGACTTTTTTATCAATACGCCTATTGGCAATTTAGAAAAAATTGAAGACATTGATCATTTGAGATTTATAGAAAATAACATAGAGATAAAATTTAATTTAGTTGAATCTGATTCTATCTCTGTCGATACTCCAAAAGATCTAGAAAAAGTAAGAGAAATAATTAAAGATAAAATTGAAAAAGGATTATTAAGTAATGAATAATATTAAAATTTTGGATTGTACTCTTAGAGACGGCGGGTATATAAATAATTGGAATTTTGGTGAAAATTGCATAAAAAAAATAATCTATAAATTATCTCAATCTAATGTAGATATTATTGAATGTGGTTTTTTAAGTGAAAAAATGTTAGATAATGCAGATGAAAAATCAAGCACACTATTCAGAGATATAAAAAATATTAATAATTTTATAATAAATAAAAATGAAAATTCTATGTATGTAGCAATGATAGCATATCCAGATAAAATAATAGAAAAAATCCCAAAACATAATAAAAATTTTATCAATGGAATTAGAGTTACATTTCATGAAAAAGAAATAGATGAAGCGCTAAAAGTTTGTGAAAAATTAGATAATAAAGGCTATAAAGTTTTCATTCAACCAGTTGGGATAGTGAGCTATGATGATATAAATATTATTAATCTTATAAAAAAAGTTAACAAAATCAATCCTTATGCATTTTATATAGTAGATACTCTTGGTTCCATGTATAAAAATGATTTAATGAGACTTTTTTATTTGATAGATAATAATCTTAATAAAAATATATATATTGGATTCCATTCGCATAATAATTTACAATTGTCATTTTCAAATGCTATAGGATTGATGTCCCTACAAACCAAAAGGATAATCATAATAGATTCATCTGTATTTGGAATGGGCAGAGGAGCTGGAAATTTATGTACAGAATTATTAGCCCAATATATAAATAAATATATTATAGAAAAATATAATATAAATGAACTATTAGAAATAATTGACGAATATTTAATTAATATTTATGCAAAAAATGTCTGGGGATATTCTGTTCCTTATTGTTTATCTGCTATAAATGATTGTCACCCAAATTATGCTAATTATTTAATAGAAAAACAAACAATCACTATAAAACAAATTTGTAATATTTTACAAAAGATTGATTTCAACAAAAAAACGATTTTTGACAAAGGTTATATAGAAAAAATTTATCTTGATTATCAAAAAAAAGTTGTTGATGATACAAAAAGTTTGGAAAAAATAAAAAATATTATTGGCAACAAAAAAGTTCTTTTATTAGCACCTGGAAAAAGTATCAATACAGAAAAAAATAAAATAAATAAAATTATAAAAAAAGAAAATTTATTTGTAATAAGTATAAATTTTTCATTTGATGAAATAAAGAGCGATATGAATTTTATAAGTAATTTAAAAAGAGTTGACGAATTTATAGCTGTTACAGATATTTTTGAAAAAGGAAATAATATAATTACTTCAAATATAATAACGGTTGGAAATGATAAAAATATAATAATAAATTATGCTGATTTAGTCACTGAAAATCCTCTAATAATTGATAATGCTGGATTAATGCTTATAAAATTATTAATAAAAATCGGTATCAAAGAAATATATTGCGCTGGATTTGATGGATATATTATTAATCAAGATAATTATTTTGAAAGTAAAATGGAACTAATAAAAAGTAAAGATAATATTACTAAAACCAATGAAGCAATAAAAAAATATCTAAAAAAATTAAGTTATAACATCAAAATAAATTTTATTACAAAAAGTATTTATAATGAATAATACATTACAAATTATTAATATGCTTAAAAAAATGAAAAATATTATATTTGATTTTGATGGAGTTATTATAGACTCAATGAAAGTCAGAATTGAAGGAATAAAAAAAATAATGAAAAAGAAATAAAATAATTCTTAAAATTTATCCTAGCCTGCATCTTTAGAACTTTAGTTTTTGCTCTTTTCTTTTTTTCTTTTGTCTTACAAGCACATTAACGAACATAAATGATAAATTAAAATTAAAACTAAAATTAGTTAAAAATTATAAAAATTAGAACAAAAGCGCTGATTAAGTCTAATCATAACTCCAGCCTTTAAGGCTATCTAACGAATAAGACACAGCGCTTTTGAGCTCTAAACTAAAA
>JAIRLV010000041.1 GCA_031259185.1 Elusimicrobiota bacterium
TTATTAGTTATAAAAAATATCAATATATTATTGGAGAAATTTGAAATTGATAAATTCTAAAATAATTTCTTGACATACTAAAAATATTATTTTGATTTAAGTTTGTTTAACAAAATTTATGTACGGTAAATTTTTTAATGTAGTCTTGTTAACAATCTAAACTATGGGGAAGTCGTTGGCGGAGCGATTTTTTTAATACAATAATCTTTTAATACAATAAAAAATTTAATAAAAAAGCAATTATAGCATATTCTACAAAGCTAAAAACTACTTCTATAACAAAAGTTTTTCTTGCAATATTTAGTCTTTGGAATAAAAACAATATATCCGGAATTATTTTTAATGATAAAATCAAAAAATAAAAAATTATGAAATTTATAAAATAGTTTTTATCTAGAAATGGATAAATTAAAACCAGTACTATTGTAATTAAACTAGCTTTTATTAATGCTACCACAAAACTTATACTAAAAAATATAATTTTAGATTTATCAGTATTTTTATATCTTTTAATATAGATACTGTCTGGCTCTAGAGACAAAGATATAAAATATTTAGCAATATCTAAAAAAAACCATAACAAAGTTATACATATAATTATTAGAAATACCACAAAATACTCCAAAAGTTGAAATAACTTATTTATTTTATCATATCATATATTTATAACATATTTTTTTTAATATTCAAAGTAAAAAACAAAGTATTAAGATTTAAAAAACTTATTCTCTATAAATATTTTGTTCTGATATAAAGGATATTCTTCTAATTCAATATTTTTGTTTTTATTGAAAACTTTTAATTTCAATTCAATTTTATCGGATTGGATAAATTCAAGGTTTTCGTTATTTTTTTTATCAAAGTTTAATTTTTCTGCCAAAATTTTCAATGGTATTTTCAGTTCTATACAGTTTTTGAATGATATTTCTCCATTTATATCAAGAATATTATAAGAAAAATTTAGGTTTTGTTCTTTTTTTAAAGAATTAATACTGCAACAATATATTTTTTTATAATCATTAGAAGTTTCATCAATATTTATATTGATACAAATCTCCATAATATCCCCAAAAATTATACTAACAATTATCTCTTTTTCATTAATATTTTCAAAAAAATCATTTAAATCTATTCTAAAATAAAAATTTTCAAAATTTTTGTCAAATCCATAATAGAATTTTTTGACAATTTTTACAACTTGATGCATAGACCCACTATTTTTATCTGTAAAAAAAACAGCTGCGTTATGCCATTCAAAAAAATTTGATTCTTTCCCATCAATTATTGGATTTATAAAATCTATTTGTTCTAAATAAGAAAAATTTTGGATAAAATTTTCGATTTTTGTAATAGGAATATAAAATTTTTCTGGTATATATTGTCCTAAAATTGTATAAACATTTTTTAGATGTTGTCTAAATAATTCGTCAAATTCAGCATCATTTTCTGAATTATGATCGTCGCCATACCACCAAAACCAATCGCTACCTTCCGCGATATAAATTTCCTCAAACGCTTTTTTTATATTTTCTTCATTTATAAATTTATTTTGAATTCCATTTTTAAAATTTTTTTCTGTTTGCTCCAAAAATTCACGCGTTTTTTGTAATAACTCCCAAGCTTCATTATCTTCTTTATTGCCGATCCAGATGTCAAAATTATGGTTTATCCAAGATGCTGGATAAATATTGTCTAAAGATTTTTTGATTTTATGATTTTCTATGAATTCTGATATAGTAATAGTTTCAAAGTCTTCTGAATCTTGAAATTTTTTATACAGCTCATTCAAAAAATCATTTCCATCATTTATAAAATATTCCCAGCAGTTTTCACCGTCTAATATTATGGAAATTACATTTTCATTATCATCATTTTGAGGCAAACTATTTTTTATATTATATAAATTTTCAAAAAAATTGTTAACCGCGTCTATTGCGTTCATTTTTGAATATGAGAAGCCTATTAAGTCAGATAATTTTTTGTCTCTAAAAAAAATATGTAAGTCTGAGTTTTTATATCTATAACCATAATACAGTTCGTTTCTCGAATAATTTTGTCCTTCTAAAGACTGAAATAACACATCCTCATCGCTTGCGATCCATTTTATTCCTTGATTTTGAAAAATATCTAATACTGCATCAGATACAGAACCTTCTGACGGCCACATTCCTTTTGGCTTTTCTTCAAATATTTTTTCAAAAAAATCTATTCCATTTTTTATTTGAGAAATTGCATCTTTTGGATATTGAAAAATATTTTTTGGTGATTCTTTGTTAGGATTAGAAACCTTTGCGATAGAATTGTCTACCAAAAGTGGCAAAATAGGATGATAAAAAGGAGTAGTACTTATTTCGATTTGTTTCTTTTTTAGTAATTTTTTATATTTAGGAATAATCATTTTCATAATTTCTATGTGAGAAGCTAAAACTAAATGTTTTTCATTTTCTGTGAAACATTCGCCTTTTTTTATTAAATCTTCTAAAAATTTGAAGTTTTCCATATTTCTAAAAGAAGGATCTATCCATGATAAATTGAACCAGACTTGTAAATCTCTATAATAATTAACATCTAAATTTTGCAAGTCAGTATTTTTTAAAAAGATATCCATCCCAAAATCCTCATTTTTTTTATTTCTACCTCTTAGATCAAGTAATTGACTGTATCTAGGATAAATATTAATCATAGTTTCCCAATTACACATAAAAAAATTTCTCAAAATGAAAATTTTATCTTCATCTGTTAATTCGGTGGCATTTTTCATAGAAATATAGTAAAAGTTGTCTCTGGCATTATTTTCTACATAGTCCTGTATTTGTAAAAGTAATGATGGTACTAAATTAAAGTTTAACTTTATTTTTGGATATTTTTCAATTACAGCAACAGTATCATAATAATCTTTTATAGAATGTAATCTAACCCAAGGCAAAATATATTTTCCAGATAGATTGTTTTTATAATATGGTTGATGCTGATGCCATAGAAATATGATATATGTTTTTTTCATAATAAAAATCCTTTTAAAAAAATTTTTTTTAATTATTTTATTATATATAATTCGAAAATAATATAAAACAAATAAATTATGATTAAAAATCTAATTTTATATTATTTTTTATTTTTTGAAACTTGATTTTTTTGTTATACTAAACTATTATTAATAAGATATATTGCTTTTAAAAAAAATTTTTTTTAAATAATAGTAGAAGGTAAAAAATGGAAATCAAAAAACAAAGATTAGTTTCGGGAATGAGACCAACAGGAAAATTGCATATCGGTCATTGGAAAGGCGCTTTAACGAACTGGATAAGTTTGCAAAATAGCGAGGAATACGATTGTTTGTTTTTTGTCGCCTCTTGGCATGCATTAACTACAAAATATGCGGAAACAGAAAATTTAAAAACAGACATTTTAGAAATGGTCGCAGACTGGCTTG
>JAIRLV010000102.1 GCA_031259185.1 Elusimicrobiota bacterium
CAGTAGCAAATTTATATATGCTAATCATTTCAAGCTGTTTCTTTTTCTTTCTTTTTTTTGCTATTTATTGCACGAGAAGTCTAATTTTTTGATTTTTGAGAGAATTGATAAATTAGCGGGTAGCGGGAATCGGACCCGCGTGACCAGCTTGGAAGGCTGGGACTTTACCACTAAGCTATACCCGCAAACTTTTCTAACAAAAAAAGTAAAAATTTTTATTCTTAATATATTGGGAATAACATCAATCATAAAAATATCATTCTCATTTAATAATTTTATATCTAAAATAATACTCTTGGTTAATCCTAATTAAAAAAAATGAGTTTAATTTGTCATTTTTGCCAATGGCTGTTTTGCGAATATATATTATGATATTTTTTTTAAGTATTTACTTTTAAGTATTTATTAAATTTTAATATTTATTACTCCTTAATTAATACTTTTAATATATGCCTTCAGATAATTTTTTATTTTTATTTACAACATTTTTTATAATAAAGCGAATTGAGTGAACTAATTTTTATTAGTTTTAATATTTTTTCTAATTCACTTACAAAAAATCATTATAAATTTTAATATGCGAGGTCTTATTATTATCAAAAAGCGTACTAGTATAATTAAAAAGACTTTTAGAGTTATAATGTCCTTAAATATTAAGAAATATAAAAAAATATATTTCCCAAAAAATATTTTTTAAATATATAAGTATATTTTTTTAATCTGTTGAATTTTATATATTTTTTTTAGTCATCTAAATCTTTAAAACCAGATTCTTTTAAGTATCTCACTTTTTAAATTTTAGGTCACGATATACTCACCCTCATACAATTTTAATAAATCTATATATAAATTGAGTAGTAAAGTTAGTCATTTGTTTTATTATATTCTATTTTTTTAATGTTATACAATTTTTTGAGAATAAAGTAAGAAATATATAATTTAGTGTAAGTTTTAATTTTGTTTATTTAGTTTGTATATTATAATACTTTTTAACAAGAAGTCAAATATTTTTTTACAACAATAAAAATGTAAGATAAAAAATTATATCTTTCAATTTTATCATTGTTAATTTTGGTTAGCCAATTAATCTTAAGTGCAAAATTTTTATTTTTATTATTTTTACTTATGTTTAAAATCTACAAAAATTATGTATTTCTACATATATGCATCTATTTAGTTAATTATCTACAAATATTCAATTTAATAGAACTTTTACTTTTTTAATATTTCAATTTTTATCGATTTGCAGTTTTTATGGGATTTTGGTAATTATTTTGACATTTTTAATATTTTAAGTATATATAGTATTCTATTTTCAATCACTTCGTGTTGATAATATCTTTAATAATGGCATTATTTTTACATTATTCCCAAATCTTTATTTCAAATTCAAGTTCTAAACCTTTTTCTTTTTTCACTTTATTTTTTATAAATTCTGTGAGAGCAATAAAATCAGCAAAATGCGCATGTTCATCAGCAATCAAAAAATTTGCATGTTTTTCGGAAACATAAATACTCCCAATTCTAAAACCTTTTAATCCAAACTCATCTATAATTTTACCAATTGAAAAATTATCTATATTTTTAAAAACACAGCCTGCAGTATTTTTATAATAAGGCTGATTTTGAGTTTTCTTTAAAAAAAAATTTTTATATTTTTCTAAAATCTTTACATTTTCATTACCTATAACTTTTTTGTTAATTATAAAACTTTCAGGGTCTAATTCAATATAACAAATTATTCTATCTTTTAAAAAATTAGCATTTCTATATTGAAAATAATAATGATTATCATTACTATTATTAAAAAAATAATTTTCAATCACTCCATTATAATTTAGTACTTGTATTGATTTAATAAACTGCGCAATATCTCCATATTTAGTTCCAGAATTTCCAGCAACTGCTCCGCCAATCGTTCCAGGAATACCTGCCAAAACTTCCATGCCAAAAATATTATTTTTGATAAGTTTAATTATTATGCTTTGTAATTCTGCACCAGATCCAACTTTGATAATATAATTATTTTTTTCAATATTTATTTTTTCAAAATCGCCTACTAACTTTATAATAATTAAATCTAGAACTTTATTTTCACTATCATCTACTAAAATATTAGTTCCACCGCCTAAAATTCTAATTTTTGATTTCTCATTATCATCCAAAGATTTTAAAATTGTTTGAATATCTACAATATTCTCAGCAAAAAATAAAGATTTTACAAGTCCACCGATTTTTAAAGAAGTGTAATTTTTTATGTTTATATTTTCAAAATGTTGCATTTTATCTCTTATTTATTATATTTCTAAAAATCAAAATAAAAATATATAAATTTTAAATAATCATCATACTATCACCATAACTATAAAATCTATATTTTTTATCTATTGCTTCTTTGTAAATTTTTTTGAATATTTTTAAAGCATTTTCAACACTTTTATTACTGTCAACTTCGCCTTCTTTTCTGATTTTATCTGCCAAAAAAGCAACCGTTAAAATTAAAGGAGTAGACTTTGGAACATGAAAATTCGTGATAAGTCTATCTATAATAAACTTATGCCCAGAATAAATAAAAAGATCTGTAAAATCTTCTTTTTTACCAGTCTTATAAAAAGATTCTATTGTTCTAGTAGTCGTAGTGCCGACACTCGTCAATCTTTTTTCTTTGTTTTTTAATAAAATGGAAACTTCTTTTGAAATTTCATATTTTTCTTTTAACATATTATGTTCTTCAATTCTATGAGTCTTGATTGATCTAAATGTTCCAAGTCCGACATGAAGCGTTAGATATTTTATCATAACATTGCGTTTTTTTAAATTTTCAAAAATATCTTTTGTAAAATGTAATCCGGCTGTAGGACAAGCAATAGAGCCTAAATTTTTCGCATAAACAGTTTGATATCTCTTTTTATCAAATTCATCTAATCCTAAAAAATTTGAATTTCGCTTGATATAAGGAGGAAGCGGCATTTTACCAAATTCATAAATAAATTTATAAAAAGTCGCCCTATTTGTCCAAAATCTCAAAATTCCATCCGTCAAATCTTTAGTTCTTCCTAAATATATTGCTCTTATATCTTCTTTAAAAATAAATTCTTGATTTTTTTTTATTTTTGATAGTTTTGTTATAATAGAAAAATCTATAAAATTCTCGCCAAAAGTCAACTCCTCTATCAAAATAATTTCAATAAAAGTATTATTATTTATTTTTGCTGTCAATTTTGCTGGAATAACTTTAGAATCGTTCAAAATTATTAAATCATTTTCGCTAAAATAATCGCTAATCTGATTAAAAATTTTATGATAAATTTTGTCTTTACTTACATCATAAATTAAAAATTTTGCAGAATCTCTTTTTAATAATGGTTTTTGAGATATAAGTTTATGTGGAAGAGTAAAATTATATTCATTTAAATTCATTCCAAATTTTGTATTGTCTGCCATTCTTTTATTTCCACACCATTAAAATAAAATTTTATAATTTGTTTATATTTTATGTTTTTTTCACCCATAACTTTTGCTCCATATTGACACATTCCAACACCATGCCCATATCCAAAACCTTTAAAAAAAACACCGTCTTTTTTATCGCTAATTTGAAATTTTGTACTTTTTATATTTTTATAAAACATCTCTCTCAATTCTCGGCCTTTTATAATTAAAGAACCATTTTCCCAAAATAAAGTTAATTCGCGGACCCTGCCAGATTTTGATAACCTACGGATTTTAATTTTTGTGATATCT
>JAIRLV010000154.1 GCA_031259185.1 Elusimicrobiota bacterium
TAAAAAACTTAAAATTTTATCTATAAAAGAAAATAAAAAAACTATATCTATAAATTTTTTATCTTCTACTAACGTTAATTTTGATAAATTATTAAATTTTATACAAAAATATAAAAATAATTTGAAATTTAGAGCAAATAATACTAACATCATAGAAATACTAAATTTACCAGAAGATAAAGAAAAAAAACTAAATTTTATAAAAAATTTTTTGGAAAATATTTCTGTTTAATTTTATCAGAATACTTTAATTTGAATTAAATTTTTACTTGATCACTCTATTAAAATACTAAAAAATTTTATTTTTACACAGCTTTTTTCAATTTTAGATAAAACATTTCATTAAATATTTAAAAAAAATATCAAAAAATTTTTTTAAAGGGTAATATAAAATTTTTTACATTGAATCAGGAGCAGAAACACCTAAAATTTCTAAACCGTTTTTTATTATAAAAGCTACTTCATTACAAAGTAAAAGTCTCATCTTTGATAAATCTATATTTTGTTTATCTATAATTTTATATTTATTGTAATAATTATGGAATTTACCTGCTAAATCTAAAAGATAAATAGCAATATGATGAGTACTCAAGTCTTTTATACAATGTTCCAATATTATTCTATAATTCAAAATTGTTTTTATGATTGAAATATCCTCTTTTGTACCTAGGCATTTTTTAAAATTTGTATAGAAATTTATATCTTTATTATCTATTGAGATATTATTTTGTTTTGCATTATTTATTATACTTTTGATTCTAGCATGTGCATATTGGATATAATATACAGGATTTTCGTTAGATTGTTTTTTTGCAAGTTCTAAATCAAAATCTAGCGGGCTATTTCCATCTCTCATTAACAAAAAAAATCTAGTTGCGTCAACTCCAACTTCGTCAATAACTTCTGTTAAGCTAATAAATTCTCCAGTTCTAGTTGACATTGCTATTTTTTCACCATTTCTTACAAGTGAAACTAATTGATATAAAATAATATATAAATCCTCTTTTTTAAAGCCAAGATAATTCATACTTGCTTTTAATCTTGGGACATAGCCGTGATGATCTGCACCCCAAATATCTATTAGGCAGTCATAATTTCTGTCAAATTTATTTTTGTGATAAGCAATATCATTTGCAAAATATGTCGGTCTACCATCATTTCTTATGAGAACTCTATCCTTGTCATCATAGTTCATATCAACCGTATTTAACCATAAAGCTCCATCAATTTCTTTTATAAATCCTTTTTCATTTAAAATATCCAAAATATCATCAAGAGCTGATTTATCAATATCATTTTTTTCTAATAAATTTGTTTCTAAAAACCAATTATCAAACTCAATATTAAATTTTTTTAAATCATTTTCAATGATTTGCAAGATTTCATATAATACAATTTTTTTGAAATTTATATCGTCAAAGTATTTTTTTTGATTTTCTTTTTTATATAGTTTTTTTGCAATTTCTAATATATAATCACCTTGATAATGATTTTCTGGAAAAGAAATGTTTTCACCTGCTATTTGTCTATATCTAATTTCTAAAGATTTTGCTAAAACTTCTATTTGATTCCCTGCATTATTGACATAATATTCTTTAAAGACAGAGTAACCTTTTTTCTTTAATAATCTAGCTAAAGAATCTCCAATAACAGCTCCTCTAGCATGTCCAATGTGAAGTGGACCTGTAGGATTAGCAGAAACAAATTCCAGCAAAACTTTTTTGGTTGGTTTGTCAGTGAAAAAATAAAGTTCTTTATTTTTCACAAATTCCAAAAGAATTTCAACAAAAACTAATTCTTTAAATGTAAAATTCAAAAAACCATTTCCAGCAATAAAAATATTTTTTATACCAAATTCAGTCTCTGCCATATTTTTTATTTCAGACGTATTATTTATAAAATTTATAATTTTCTCTGCAATTTTAATAGGCGAAGTTTTCAATAATTTGGCTCCAATAAAACAAATATTAGAAGCAAAATCTGCTTCTATATTTTTGGGAGGTTCTTCAACTGTGAATTTATTTTCAATTTCATCAATAGATAAATTTAAATTTTTGTATTCGTCAAGTTTTAAAATTTCATTCCAAATATATTCAAAAAAGGTTTTTAATTTTATAGTTAAATCTAAATCTAAATTTAAATTAAATTTTTTTTTATTACTTATCACTTTATTTTTTCTCATTAAAATCAATATTATTAATTTCTTTTTGCCATAAACTTTCTATATCGTAAATTTTCCATAAATCCTTTGTCATCAAATGAAATAATACAAACCCGTAATCAATTATAAGCCAACGACTTTCTTTTAAAATACCTTCACGCCTCAACTGTAATATCCCAAACTTTTCCATTTCTTTTTTTACTATTCCGATTAACATATTTAAATGAATACTGCTAGCTCCCTCTATAATAACAAAAAAATTTGCGATATCGGACTTTTTTTCTAAATCAAGTATTAAATAATCTGCTGCTTTATTATCCAACAAATCTTGTTTAAGTTTTTTTAATATCTTAAACTGTTCTTCTTTAGGAAAATTATTTCTTTTTTTGGTAATCAAAATATTCTACTCCTTGTATGTAGTAAGTATTTTGTAATTTCAACATCTCATATATAACAAAGATACATATGTTTTTTTATAGTTTTAAATAATTTATATAAAAAACTTTGTAATTTTTCAATCTTTACGATATAATAAAAAATATAGTTAAATAAATATACTCAAACTAAAATTTTAGAAATTTTAGAAATTTCAGAAGTCAAAAATTTATATTTTTTTTAATAAAACAATAGAGCGACATTCAATTGCGTTGCCTACTCCAATTTCTCCTAAAC
>JAIRLV010000189.1 GCA_031259185.1 Elusimicrobiota bacterium
TAAATTCTCCAGAAACTCCATATAAAAATACAAATTACAATAAAGAAACATTAGCTTCATTAATTGTAAATGGTGGCATGTCGGTAAATGGAACTATATTTGGACACAGATCAAAAAACGCTATTTGGAATGATTATGCTGATTTTGTAGAAGTTGAAAAAGATGTAGAAGAAATATTTGGTAAAGTTTATGTTGTTAATGAAAATGGCAAAGCTTTTATAGCAAATAAACGAGCTCAAAAAGGAGCCATAGGAATTTGTTCAGATACTTATGGTTTTATTACTGGAGAAAATAAAAAATTAAATCAAATTCCTATAGGAATTGGTGGATTTGTTCTTGCGTTAGTTGATAAAATTTATTTACCTGGCACTGAATTAGTTTCTGATAAATTTGGTAATCTTACAAAAGCAAATTTATTTGAAAAAATATTTAAAAGAGAATCAATAATTGGTACTTTTTACAAAAAAGAAGAAGCTTCTGAATGGAATGGGGTTAAAGTTAATAATAAAAATTGTAGGAGACATTGGGTTAAAGTACGATGAAAAAGAAAATATTTTATTTTAAAAAGTATAAATTTTATAATAGTTGTAGCTGTGGGGGTTGTACTTCTTGTACAAATAGCTGTGGAAAATCTTGTTTACAAAATTGTGGACGAACTTGTGCTGCCCAAAGCGCAAGTTCTGATAATTATCAAACCATAACACAAACAGTTTTTGATAAAGGAACAAATTCTTATCCAGGAACATCTTGCAATGTTTATAAACCATAAAAAAAGGAGAGAAAATGCCTATAATAGATTATTCTGTTTATAGTAATGAAAATAATAACAATAGAAAAATAGCTACATCAAAATATTTTTGGAGTTTGTATAACAAACTTTTTGAAGAAGACCAAAGCTATGGCGATGAAAATGCTGTAAACGTAGATTATGTTTTATCACAAGCAAGAAAAATAAATACACAAATTCATTCATATAATCTTCAAGGAGATTTTACAAAGAATACATCTACTAATGAATCTTATTTAAATGATAAAGTAGTAAATATTCGTTATGTAATGAAGGTTTTAAATTGTTTAAATTCATGTTCTAGATCATGTACTTCTTGTGTTGGAATGTGTTCATCTTGTAGTGGA
The DNA here is from genome assembly GCA_031259185.1 of Elusimicrobiota bacterium. Lineage (GTDB taxonomy): Bacteria > RUG730 > RUG730 > RUG730 > RUG730 > JAIRLV01. Next base: position 1,135 of record JAIRLV010000189.1, read on the forward strand.
TGTACTGGAGGTTGTCAAACTGGTTGCTCTGGAGGCTGTCAAACTGGTTGTACTAGCTGTAGTGGATGTACTGGAGGTTGTTCCGGTGGACCATGTAGCTGTGGATGTAGCTGTGGATGTAGCTGTAGTGTAAAATGTGGTGGAAGTTCTTGTTATTTATGTTCAAACTGTAGCTGTAATAAATGTAATTGTAGCGCTAGTACATGTAGCACTCGTTGTACCTCTAGTAAATGTGGTTCAGCTTGTGGTACGAGTAATTGTAGATGTCAATGTACCAAGAGTTAAATTTTAATAGAAAAAGGAGCTAATAATTTGTTAGAAAATATAGTAATATGGCTATTTGTATCAGAAGATTGTAATTGTAAATGTAAATATTGTTTCGTACCAGATAAAAAAAATAAAAAAATGATGTCAAGAGACAATATGTATAAAATGTTAGAAGTAGCTAATGGTTTGATTGATAATAATGAAGTTAGAACTTTTAATTTAAGAATAACTGGAGGTGAACCATTATTAGCGTTTGATAACTTTAAAGATATATTAAATAATTTAGATAAAAGTAGATTTACCTTAGAGTTAAATACTAATGCAACTATTTTAAATGATGAAATTATTGCATGGATAAAAAATAATGATATTTCTCCAGGAATATCGTTAGATAATATAGGATTTCAAAAACCATTTATTAATGGAAAATCTTCACATGAAGTAGTTATAAAAAATATCGAAACATTAGCAAAGAATAATGTTTCTATGGGAATATGTACCGTATTTGATTATAGAAATTTTGATAGTTTTGTTGATTTGGCTAATTTTGTTTGCGATCATAAGCAACATGTTGGTGAATTTAGTTGTAGTACGGATTTTATAGAAGATTATTTTGATGAAAACGATGTTAATAAAATGGAAAAAATTTATAAAGAGATTATAGATGTTCTTTATAAAAGAAATTTTGATATTTTTAATATACTTAAATTTGAAAATGTTAAACTTGGACAAATAAGCTATTGCCCAGCTGGGCGAGATCTTATATCTGTTGATGCTGATTTAAATGTAAGCCCTTGTCAATCATTAATTAACGAAATTGATTTAGGAAAATTTGATAAAAACGTAATTGAAAGAATGAGCATACAAGATAACAATAGGTATTATTGGGAACGAGGATTGCCAGAATTATGCGATAATTGTAAAATATTTGATTTTTGTTTTGGCGGGTGTCGTCTTCAGCATAAACATTTAAATGTTTTAAAAAATAGATGTGAATTAAGAAAAAGAGTTTTTAAATATGTTCAAAGGTATATATAGTTTACATGATTAAAAAAAATTATGATATAAACGCTAATTATATAACAATAAATACTAATAAAAACTGTTTGCTAAAATGTGCATACTGTTATGAAAATAAGCCAGTAAACATTGAAGAAGATATAAAATTTTGGACAGAAGCAAATTGTGAAAGAGTATACAAAGATATAAACAAAAATTGCAACTCAAAAATAATATCATTAGAACTATGTAAAAAATATATTGATATTATTTTAAATTATGATTTTAAAAATGATAAAAAATTAATATTTGATTTTATAGGCGGTGATTCATTACAGTATCACGAATTGTTAGATGATATTTTTACATATATATGTAAAAATATCCAAAATACAAAATATAAATATAATTGGATATTTCATATATCATCTAACGGTGTTGTGTTGATGAGTGAAAAAGTAAGAAAATTTTGCGAAAAATGGAAAGAAAACTTACATTTAGGAATATCAATAGATGGTTGTCCAGAATTACATGATTTACATAGGAAAACAGTTTCATCTAATATATATGGATATAATGGAAGTTTTAAATATATAGAAAAAATATGGCCTTGGTATAAAAAAACTTTTCCATGCACAAGTTCATCAACCAAGTTTACATTAACACCAAAATCATATAAATATTTGTATAAATCAATAAAATATTTATATGAAAAAATGGGAATTAGTTATATTTTTTTTAATAGAGTGATGGAACAAGATGTTATTGATACTGAAAACGAATTACATATATTAAGCAATGAATTTGATAAAATAAATAAATATTTAGCTGACAATCATTTAAATTTATATTTATTTTCATATGATTTTTCAAGAATATCAGAAAGTCATACTTATGATTATATGTTAAATAACGATAAAGAATGGTCCAGATGTGGATTTGGAAGAATGCCCAGTTTAGATTTAGATGGTAATGTTTATTCATGTTTTAGAATGATTCCTGGTTTCTCGCATTCTTCAAAAAAAGATTTCGCTATTGGTAATATAAATAAAAATGATTTTAATTTAGATAATTATAAATCAAAAGAAATATATCATAACAGTTTTGCAGTTAATATGAAAATAAAAGATAAGTGTAAGAAATGTCCACTGTTCTCAAGTTGCCCACATTGCGCTGCTGATTGTATAGATGAAAGCTTAAAGTTAATAAAGACAGATAGTGTTTGTAAATATCATATTATAGAAACTTTATCTGTTATAAAATATTGGAATTATATATCTTTTTTGCATAAAAATCTTTATAAAGGTTTTATTGTACAAAATTTTTTTAAAAAGGAAGATATATTAAATATGTTGAAAATATTAAAGGAGTAAAAATGTATTACGACATTGAAAAAATGAAAGAAAAAGAGCTTTGTGAAGAATATAAGCTGTATGATCATTCTTGGATAAATATTAGGAATCCTTGCGGCTGCGTTGTTGCAATATGCACAGATGTTAATGTAGAAAAAAAATATACAGAAAAATTTGAAGATTTAACAATAAAAAATAATGTAATTGATATATATTTAAAACAAAGTCAAGATTCATTATTTATTAATGATGAAAAAATAATAGAATTATTAAAAGAAAAAAGAAATATAAATGAAGATTTTAGAAATCTTTTGACAGATTTAAAATCAATATTTTCTCTTGGTGAAAATATTGATTTTAACGGAGAAAAATTATTTATTAAAGTAATACAAGGCGAAAAATGTACTAATTAATTTTTTTACTGCCTGTCTATAAGATAATATTAGGCAGTAAAAAAATGTTTCTAAATGAATCAATATTACAAGAAATTTACAATGGTTATGGATTACCGGAAGTATCTAATGTAATTATTAACGAACGTCTAAAAACCGCCTTAAAAATGATTAGAGAAGAATTAAAAAAGCAAGGTATTGAAGAAGGGACGCCTAAATATTTTAATGCTATAAATAATACTCGTAAAGAAGTATTAGATTACTTTAGAAATCTTTCTAAAGAACGTGTAAGAAAAAAACAAGCTAAAA
>JAIRLV010000060.1 GCA_031259185.1 Elusimicrobiota bacterium
GAAATTTATAAATAAAAATATTTTAAAATATTTTAAATAATATAACAAAACTTCTAAATTTATTTGTCAATAGACAATTGAGAAGGAGTTACAAAAAATATGAAAAAATTACTTTTTACTGAATTAGGACTTTCTAATGAGATTTTAAAAGCTGTAAAAGATATGGGCTTTGAAGAAGCTACGCCTATACAATCATTAACTATTCCAGAAATTATCAAAAAAAATGATATAATTGGACAAGCTCAAACTGGAACTGGAAAAACCGCTTCTTTTGGAATTCCAATATTGGAAATGTTAGATGAAAAATCAAAAGTTACACAGTTTATGATTTTAGCTCCAACTAGAGAATTAGCTGTCCAAATTTCAACAGAATTAAAAGAACTTGCTAAATATAAAAAATATGTATCAATCTTGCCGGTATATGGGGGACAGCCTATTGAAAGACAAATTTTTTCTTTAAAAAAAGGAGTTCAAGTTGTAATAGGAACGCCGGGTAGAGTATTAGATCATTTAGAAAGAAAAACTTTAGAATTAAATAATTTAAAAATGATTGTTTTAGATGAAGCTGATGAAATGTTAGATATGGGATTTATTGAAGATATTGAAGAAATTTTGAAAAATACTCCAAAAAACAAACAAACTGTATTTTTTTCTGCAACTATATCTCCAGAATTTATAGAATTGACAAAAAAATACCAAAAAGATCCTATATTTTTAAAAGTGGAACATGAACAAATATCAGTTCCACAGATTAAACAAAGTTACTTTGAGTTGCGAGAAAATGGGAAAAATGAGCTTTTATGTAGACTTATTGATTTGTATCAAATAAAGCTTGGGATAGTATTTTGCAATACAAAGAAAAAAGTTGACGATGTAGTTGCAAATTTGCAATTAAGAGGATATTTAGCAGACGCTTTGCATGGCGACATGAGCCAAGTCAAAAGAGACTCTGTTATGGCAAGATTTAGAAAAGGGCATACAGAAATTTTGGTTGCAACAGATGTCGCTGCCAGAGGGATTGATATTGACGATCTTGAAGCCGTATTCAATTTTGATTTGCCACAGGATGAAGAATATTATGTTCATAGAATTGGAAGAACTGGAAGAGCTGGAAAGTCTGGTTATGCGTTTAGTTTCGTATCTGGAAAAGACATTTATAAACTAAGGGAGATTCAAAGATATACAAAAACTCAAATACAAAGATCTATTATTCCAAAAATTGAAGAAGTAGAAGAAGTTAGGATGTCACAGTTTTTTGATAAGGTTCAAAGTGTTATAGATGATTCAGACATTGAAAAATATATAAATTTGATTTCAAATATGCTTACAAAAGATAAAGATATAACATCATTAGAAATTGCAGGCGCTTTATTAAAAATGTATTTCAAAGGCAAAATAGATAATTCGCAAAATATAGAAGAAAATTTTTCTGGATATGGACAAAATAATAGGTATCAAAAAGACATTGTGAAATTGTTTATTGGAATTGGGAGATTGCAAAATGTAGGTGTAGGAGATATTTTAGGAGCTATTGCTGCAGAATGTCAAATTGATGGAAAATTGATAGGAAAAATAGAAGTAAAAGATAATTTTAGTTTCATTGAAGTTCCTACACATGAAGCAAATAATATTATTCTAAAAATGAAAGACAAAACTATAAAAAAAAATAAAGTTAAAGTTGAATTAGCAAATATAAGTCCTGTTAATAAAAATTTTAATACTAGAAAATATTTTGACAAACCAAGATTTAAGAGAGTATAGAAGGAGATAATATAATGGAAAATATAAATATAAAAAATTTTGATGAAGCATTTAATTTAATCACTGAAACTGAACAAAAAAATTATGAACAAATAGAAAAAGCTAGAGTTGAGTCAAAAAAAAAGCTAGAAAAATTTAAAGAAACAAAAAAACTTGAACTTATTGAAGAAAAAGACAAAGTTAATAAAGAATTAGAAAAATTTTTTAGTGAAGAAAAAGCAAAGATTGATGACGAAATAAAGATAAAAAAAGAAGCTATTGATACTGAAATCAAAAAATTGACTGAAATATTTTCAAAAAATAAAGATAAAGCAATAAAATTTTTAATTGAACAAATATAAAATAATAATTAATAATTAAAAAAATTTTTAAAATGTTTAGTAATATAAAAATAGTTCAATTTTTTTATTTGAAAAACTAAAAAAAATTTTCAAAAAAAAATATAAAATATCATTAAAAAAACATATAAAAATACAATAAAAAAAATTGTAATAAAAGAAATCTATGAACTTTAATTAAAGAAAGCGATAATAATAACTATTATTATTTTATTTAGTTTCTTAAAATATAATTTCTTATTATTATGATAATAAAAAATAAGATAAAAAAATAAATTTTTTATTTTTTAGAGTAAAACAATGTTTATTATTATTTTACGGAGGCAAAAAATTGTATGATTCAGAGCCAATTTTAAAAGGAATTCTTGAAAAGTATTCTAAAAATCCTACAAAACTGATTGCTATTTTGCAAGATATTCAAAAAGAGTTTAAATATTTACCAAAAGAGGCATTAGTTTTTACTGCAATTGAATTGAAATTATCTCCTGCAAAAGTTTTCGGTGTTGCGACTTTTTTTTCTCATTTTACATTAACTAAAAAAGGTAAAAATATAATAAAAGTTTGCGATGGAACAGCTTGTCATGTAAAAAGATCGGGTGATATTATTGATTCTTTGAGAAAAAGATTTAATTTGACAAGTGATAAAATAACGAGTGACGATGGATTAATGACGCTTGAAACAGTATCTTGTTTAGGTGCTTGTGGACTAGCGCCTGTTGTATTAGTCAATGATGAAGTTTACGGTGAAATGACAGTAGAAAAAATTAATACTATTATAGATAATTTTATAAAAAAATGATATTTTTGATTTGATTAATGTAGACTTGTAGGAGAAATAAATAATGGTAAACTTAGATGAAATTAAAAAAGATTTGGATAAAGCTCTATCATCTATAAAAAAGCGCATAATAATTTGCGCTGGAACTGGGTGTGTTGCAAATGGATCTATAAAAGTTTATGAAGAATTTTTAAGTATTGCAAAAAAAAATAATTTTGAAATAACTATAGATTTAAAAAAAGAGGATGAAGGTAAGGATATTAGTTTGGCGAGTAGCGGATGTCAAGGTTTTTGTCAGATGGGTCCGCTTGTTACAATTCTTCCAGATGAAATTTTATATACAAAAGTAAAAGCTAGCGATGTTATAGAAATATTTGAAGAGTCAATAAAAAAAAACAATATTATAGATAGATTGCTTTATCTAAATCCATCAACGAAAGAAACTTGTAAAGGTGTCAATGAAATTCCTTTTTATACGAGACAAAAACGTATAATGCTAAAAAATTGTGGAAGAATTGATGCAGAATCAATCAATGAATATATAAGAATTGGCGGATATTTAATGGCAAAAAAAACTGTTCTTGAGATGTCTTCGGAACAAATCTGTAAAGAAATTTTAGAATCAGGCTTGAGAGGACGCGGTGGAGGTGGGTTCCCTACTGGAAAAAAATGGGAATTTACTAGAATTGAAAAGAGTGAAAAAAAATATCTTATTTGTAATGGCGATGAAGGGGACCCGGGAGCTTTTATGGACAGAAGCGTAATGGAAGGGAATCCGCATTTATTGATAGAGGGAATGATTATTGCTGCAATAGCTGTCGGCGCAGATGAAGGTTATGTATATGTTAGAACAGAATATCCATTAGCTGTTAAAAGAGTAGAAAAAGCTATAAAAGATGCTACAGAAACTGGGATATTGGGAGAAAATATTTTTGACTCTGGGAAAAAATTTAATCTTCATGTAATGGAAGGGGCTGGAGCATTTGTATGTGGCGAAGAAACCGCATTAATGGCTTCTGTAGAAGGAAAAAGAGGCATGCCAACGCCAAAACCACCATTTCCAGCTCAAAAAGGTCTCTTTGGCAAACCGACTGTAATAAATAATGTAGAAACTTTGGCAACTGTGCCAATTATTATGCAGATGGGAGCTAACGAGTTTAAAAAAATTGGTACGCCAAATTCTTCAGGGACAAAAACTTTTGCAATAACTGGACATGTCATAAATACTGGACTTATAGAGGTACCGTTTGGGACAACTATTGGAGAAATTATAGGAGATATAGCAGGCGGAGTAATAGACGAAAATGGAAAAATTGACAATGATGCTTTCAAAGCTGTTCAAATTGGGGGACCATCAGGAGGATGTTTGACAAAAAAAGATTGGAATTTACCAGTTGAATATGAAACATTAAAAGCAGCAGGAGCAATGGTGGGATCTGGTGGATTAGTCGTTATGAATAATACGACCTGTATGGTGCAAATAGCTGACTTTTTTATGCAATTTACACAAAATGAATCTTGTGGGAAATGTGTACCTTGCCGTGAAGGGACTAAACAAATTAAAGCTATGTTAGAAGATATTAGAAATGGGAATTCTAATCAAGAAACCTTAAATCATCTTAAAAATCTAGCAAAAGTTGTACAAAAAGCATCATTATGTGGACTTGGAAAAACTGCTCCAAATCCAGTGCTTTCAACATTAAAAAATTTTGAAGATGAATATCATTCTCACGTTTTTGATAAAAGATGTCATACTGGGCAATGTGCGAATTTGACTATTTATGAAATTTTAGATGATAAATGTGTTGGATGTAGCGCATGTTCTAGAAAATGTCCAGTAGGCGCTATAACTGGTGAATTGAAAAAAAATTATAAAATAAACCAATCGCTTTGTATAAAATGCGGAGTTTGCCAACAAACTTGTAAATTTGGTGCTATAGTAAAAAAATAAAATTTCTAATCTTTTTGTGAATAATGAATTATATTAAGGGTACATAAATGACAAATAAATTAATATTAGGCGATAATTTAGAAGTTTTGAAAAGTTTGCCAAGTCAATCAATAGATTTATGTTATATTGATCCGCCATTTTTTTCTAATAGAAACTATGAAGTGATATGGGGTGATACAGGAGAGATTGCAAGTTTTCAAGATAGATGGAGTGGTGGGATAAATCAATATATTTTTTGGCTCAAAGAAAGAGTTTATGAAATTCATAGAGTTTTGAAGGATACGGGAAGTTTTTATTTACATTGTGATTGGCATGCTGATGCGTATATTCGAGTAGAGATTCTGGATAAGATTTTTGGAATGAATAATTTAATCAATCAGTTTGTTTGGAAAAGAAGTTTTAATCGTTCCAGTATTTTCAAAGCTGCGAGAAAAAATTATGATACTATTTTCTTTTATTCGAAATCTGGTAAATATACCTTTAATCTGCATTTCACAGAATTATCCAAGGCATCGAAAGATCTGTATAAAAATGAAGATGAAAGAGGAGTTTATCGATTAGCACCATTATTAGCAAGCGGTAAAGTACGAAATGGGGAAACAGGAAAAGTTTGGCGGAATGTTGATCCGAATAAACAAGGAAAAGGAGGAATGCATTGGATCACAACCCCTGATAAACTGGATGAATACGATAATGAAGGTTTAATATATTTTCCTAAAAATGGTGTGACGCCACAATTAAAATACTATTTAGATCAAAGTCCAGGTGCTCCATTGAATGAAATATGGGATGACATAAAGTTAGCGCAAGGAAAAGAAGCTATCGGCTACCCCACCCAAAAGCCAGAGGCATTATTAGAAAGAATTATTAGGGTAAGTTCTAATGAAGGAGATACAATTTTAGATTGTTTTTGTGGAGGCGGGACAACTATTGCAGTCGCCAACAAGTTAAATAG
>JAIRLV010000029.1 GCA_031259185.1 Elusimicrobiota bacterium
CAAATGTTGAATTTTTTACTCTTTCAAATGAAATATTCCCAGCATTATTGAGAAGATTGACAGTAAAAAATATTTCAAAAAACAATTTAAAAATAGAATGCTTAGATGGTCTCCCAATAATTCTTCCGTATGGAACTAACGATTGGAATTTAAAAAATATGTCAAGACTTGCAGAAGGTTGGTATAATGGAGTTTTTTATTCAAATTTAAAAAAAGTTCCAGTTTATAAATTACCTGTTGAACCAGTTGATAGACCAGAAATTATTCCTATTCATAGTGCAAATTTTTATATGGGTTTTTATGAAAAAGATGCTAAAAAAGTGATGCCAAAATATTTTATTGATCCAGAAAATATTTTTGGAGAAGTCAAAAATTTTGCTTATCCAGATATATTTTTAAATAGTAGCGCTAATAATTTTAAAGTGAATCCAAATTTAACTGGAAAAAATAAAACTCCATCTGGAATGGGATATATGACATTTGATTTGAAAGCGGATGAAAAATTTAATTATAGTTCTGAAATCGGTCATGCAACAGATGCGGATAATATTGATAAATTTGCAAACATATTGTTACAAAAAAATTATTTTGAAAAAAAAGACCAAGAAAATAGCAAACTTATAAGTAAAATGACTAGTGATTTTTTTACAAAATCATCTTTACAAAATTTTGATAATTATTGTGAACAAACTTTTATTGATAATTTTTTACGGGGAGGTTATCCTTTGACCTTAGGCGTAGGCGTCGATAAAAAAGTTTATTACACATATTCTAGAGTTCACGGAGATATGGAAAGAGAATATAATAATTTTGTTGTCTTGTCAGAATATTTTTCACAAGGAAATGGAAATTATAGAGATGTCAATCAAAATAGAAGAAGCGATATTTTTTTCAATCAAGATGTAAAAGATGATATTATATTGTTTTTTCTTAATTTGATTCAAAGTGATGGATTTAATCCATTAAAAGTTCTCGGAGTTAAATTTAGCATTACAAATAGAGAAGCTTTTATAAATGATTTTAAGAAAGCTGCAAAAAATATAGATGAAAAATTGATTGAAAGTTTAAAAAAATACATTAAAAAGCCTACTACTATTGGGAGCCTTTTTAACTTTATTGAAGAAAATAATTTTGAAATTGATGACAAAAATATTATTTTGAATTCGTTAATTAAAAATTCTGTGAAAGTAAGTTTAGCAAATCACGCTGAAGGTTATTGGACTGATCATTGGCACTATAATACAGATTTGATTGAAAATTTTTTAGCGATTTATCCGGACAAATTAGACGCTATGCTTTTTGAAAATAACGAATATACTTTTTATGACGATTGCTATTTAGTGGAGCCAAGAAGTAATAAATATGTATTATTTAGAGGCGAACCGAAACAATTGAATGCTGTTTACAAAGATGAAGAAAAAGAAAACTTGATTAAATCTAGAGCAAATAATAATCCAAATGTAGTTAGAACAAATTTTGGTAAAGGCGATATCTATAAAACAAACCTTTTAAATAAACTTTTGTCTTTGATAGCTAATAAATATTCTTCATTAGATCCAGAAGGTATTGGGATAGAAATGGAAACAGATAAACCAAATTGGTGCGATGCTTTGAACGGTCTGCCCGGTATTTTTGGAAGCTCAACAGCAGAATCCATAGAATTATTGAGGTTGTTACAACTTTTAAAAAAAATGTTGTTAGAAACAACTTATAAAGAAAATGTAAAAGTGAAAATTACAGAAGAAACTTTTGACTTTTTAAAAAATTTGGAAACCATTACAATGAAAAATTTGAGGGATTTTGATTTTTGGGAGGAAACTCATATAGAAAAAGAAAATTACAGACAAAAAACAAAGTTTGGATTATCTGGAAATAATGTTGAAACGACTATAAAAGAATTAAAAATTATTTTAGATTTGTTGATTGAAAAAGTTAATAAAGGTATATCAAAGAAAAAAATTTTTAACAAAGAAAATATTTTATCAACTTATTTTGAATATATACCCACAAAATATGAGCTTATAAAAGGGAAATTTAATAAAAAAGGCTATCAATGTATAAAAATTTCCGAATTCAAAATAAAAGCTTTACCATTATTTTTAGAAGGTCCAGTTCATTACTTAAGATTGCAGCATGACAAAAAAGATTTAAAAACTTTTCATAAAAATATAATGAAAAGCGGTCTTTATGATAAAGATTTAGGAATGATAAAAATTAACGAATCGATAAAAGGCGTTGATATGAATATTGGAAGAATTACAGTATTCACACCCGGATGGCTTGAAGATGAGTCAATATGGCTACATATGGAATATAAATATATGTTAGAGTTGTTAAAAAACGAATTATCCCAAGAATTTTTTGATTTATCAAAAACAGCGTTGATTCCTTTTATGGATCCAAATAAATATGGTAGAAGTATATTTGAAAATTCATCTTTTATAGTAAGTAGCGCTCATCCAGAGACACAAATTCATGGGCAAGGTTTTGTTTCAAGGTTATCTGGAGCAACTGCCGAATTTATATCTATTTGGCTTGCTATGACTTGTGGGACAAAGCCATTTTTTATCAAAGACGGAAAGCTTTCTTTAGAGCTAAAACCGCAATTATCAGCTGAATTATTTACAACAAATACAAATGAAATTGAATTTGTTCCAAAATGCTATGAAAAAAATTGCGAATGTAAAAACGCTAAAACAAACAAAATTCAAACGGTTCAAATAAACAAAAATTCATTTGCATTTAAATTTTTAGGGAAAATTTTGGTTGTTTATTATAATAAAAATAGAAAAAATACTTTTGGTGATGGAAATACTGCTGCAAAAATAAAAAATTATGAAATTATTTACAATAATGGAGAAATAAAGAAAGTTGCGGGCGCTGTGATTATTGGCGATATTGTAAATGATATTAGAGATGGAAAAGTTGCAATTATGAATGTTGTTTTGAATTAATTGTAATGAAAAAATAAAGGCGATGTATGTTAAAATGTAAATTTTTTGATTTTGTTGATACAAAACGAATAAATGGACAATATTTTACACAATATAATCCATTTGATAATGACGGTTTTAAGAATTGGGCAAAAAATTGTAATTTAAAGCAACAAATAATTCTAGAACCGTTTGCTGGTTCAAACAATCTTATCAAGATGTTACAAGAAATGGATTTATGTAAAAATTTCATTTCTTTTGATATAGAGCCAAAGGATGAAAATGTTGAATTTAAAGATACTTTAAAGAATTTCCCGCAAAATTTTAATGTCTGTATAACTAATCCTCCATATTTAGCGCAAAATTCGGCAACGAGAAGACATTTGTTTTATCCAAATACAAAATACGATGATTTATATAAATTCTCATTAGATTTGTGTCTAAAAAATTGTAAAAATGTCGCTGCAATTATCCCAGCGTCTTTTTTAAATTCTAAACTTTTTAGGAATCGTTTGTCTCATTATATTTTATTAAACGCAAAAATGTTTAATGACACCGAACATCCCGTTTGCCTTGCTTTATTTAAAACAAATAGTAATGATGTCCAAATTTACGAAGATAAAAATTATATTGGGGTATTGAGCGATTTTGAAAAAAAATTGCCGCGAAATAAAAGCAATGTTGAAATGAAATTTAATTCTAAAACTGGGAAATTGGG
>JAIRLV010000042.1 GCA_031259185.1 Elusimicrobiota bacterium
CGTCTGCATTAGTGGAGAGAAGCTGGGAAAATTTAGAAAAGCGTTAAAAAAAATTCTAACTGTTTGAGTATTTTTTATTAAAAATACGAGTTTTAGAATTTTTTAGCTTTTCGTTAAAAATTTTTCCCTATCTAGAACGAAGCAGACTAGGTTTTTCTTTCGTTCTTTCTTTAATACCGACAAAGTTTTTATTTGTTTTTAATTTGAAAACCAACATAAATCCTTAAATTTGTAAGTACGACAGGACGGGCAGGTTCCCTGTCGTCGCAAATTCTTTGTCGCAATTGAAGCGCAATTTTTGAAGTTTCACTTCTTTTTTTTTAGCAGAGAATTAACTTTATTCTAAATGAATTAACTTAGTATTTAGGCTAGCACTTTCTGTCTTGCTAAAAAAAAGAGACGAAGTCTCAAAACTAAAAATTTATGCTTCTCATTTAGCATTTAGTTTTTCTTTCTTTTTTTTTCTTTTTCTTTCTTAATGTCTGCCTTAACGGAATAGACAGTTGAATTTTTTTTATAAAAAGTGTTAAAAAATTTCATGGATATGTTGCTTATTGTATGCTGTATTTGAAATTTTAACTTTTTATAAAAAAATTCCTGCTATGTAGTGTAGCAGACTAGCCTTCTTTTGCTTCTTTTCTTGGGTAATGCCAAGAAAAGAAGATATAAATTAAAAAAATTCATTTCTTTAAAAAAAAAGAAAAATAAAACTATATTTGTCAAAGACCAAACTAAAAATTAAGACCATTAAAACACTATGCTTTTCACCTTCTCCGCAATCCCTTTTACATCAACATCTATTTTTTCCGTATTTTGTTCTTGTTGTTGATGCGAATTTGTTTTTGCCTGCAAAATCGGCTCGGGCGACGCAGAATATATCGCTTTTCTTAATTCTGCTCTTACCTCTTTCTCCTCTTTCCCACTAGCAATATAATCGCAAATTTGCGATAGAGCCTGTGGATTTAACTTCAAAATCTCTAAAAAATTCATTATTCGCTCTCTTTCTTCTTGTCTACCAAGATTTACAACTTCAACGTATAAATCTTGATGTTGACTTCTTAATTCCTCTAAATTCATAATTTTACTCTCCTTTATTTTATTTTTTGTATTTATTCGTGCATTATTGCTATGTTTTGCTGATATATAGAAACCCATTTCATCTATCATTCCAACCTCTAAAGCTTCTCTCGCAAATAATACTCCTCCTTTTCCAAAATTTTCATTCACATAATCTACGCTTACGTTTCTGCCGTTCGTTAAATATCTCACTAATATATCATGCACTTTATCCAATCGTTCTTTTATTGTTTGTTGTCCTTTTTCTTTGCTTATATCAATATATTTTTCAGGTGCATCAGTAGAAGTTATAATTATTTCTTGCAACCCTATATTCTCCATCATTTTTGTATCGTCTATAAAACTAGCAATAACTCCAACACTGCCAACGCTAGAAAGCTCATTATTTGCAATAATTTCTTGTGTCTGACTTGCTAAAAAATATGCTCCGCTACAACATTGATTTAAAACAATACTTTCTGTTGGTGTGGTAACATGGTTTATTTTTTGCATTACTTCCAATATTCCTGAAACTACTCCACCGGGACTATCAAATAAAAAAACAATTTTTTCTAATTTTTCTCTATCTAAAATATCAATTGCTTCTATAATCTCACTATAACTGGTCTGCTTATATCCAAAAAATTCTGCAAAAAAATCTTTTTTTACAACTAATTCTCCTAATATTTTTATATATCCAATATTATCAAATCTATAATATATAGTATCATCATCTGTTTTATTTTTATATTCTATGTCTTTTATTTGATTATTTTTTAAAAAATTTTTTTTCAAATTATTAACTTTAAAATACCAGTTTTCCTCAATTGCCAAAACCTCAAAATTATCCATTTTAAAATCTCCTTATATTTGTTTTTTTATTATCAAAGTTATCGCCTAAACTCCCCATACAAAATACCGCCTCTTTTTATTCTACCATTTTCTACATCAATATTTGCAAGTTCTCTTAACCAATAATCTCTCATCTTAATCAATTGCTCTAAAGCTACCCTTCTCACCCTTTGCGAGCCTTGTCCTGTATTTAATTCATATTCATTTGTACTTTGCGCTACCTCAATCTCGCTGTCTACCTTTTTTATTTTGTCTATTATTTCTTGTTTTGTGTATATTCCCATCTTATATCTCCTATATTTCCTAATTTTTTTTATAATTCTTAATATTATTCCTCCTCCTCTTCTTCTACAATCTCTTTTACAACCTTTTCTGCAATATTCACCTCGTTTAATAGCTTATTTTCTTCCCTCAAAATTTCTACATTCTCATCAAAGCTAGTCCCATTATATTTTTGTGCTTCTATCTCCCTTGTTGTCAAACCTTCCTGTATTCGCACTACTGACGCATTTGCTTCTTTGAGCGGGTCTATGCTCGGTTGATTAATGCCTATCCATCTGTTATTTGTCCAAGCTTTTCTCTCCAATTTCCTCTCAAATCCATTAGCTTCTATTCTGCCTAACTCTATTTCTCCCATCATCCATGCCTCAAATATTGGGTCCAACACTTCAACCGCAAAATTGTCTCGCTCCATAATCACATTATTCCAAAAAAGTACTAAACTTGCCCTACTCGCTGAATAATTTGCATTAAAACTTTCAAACAGCACCTCTACTGGTATTGACAGACTTGCGGAAAGGTTTTTTACGATTGAATTGACAAAAGTATCAAAATTTACATTCGGTCTTTTTGTGTCAAATGACTTTACATCCTCGCCTGCTTTCAAATTTTGTAATATAATCCCGCCTCTTGTAAATATCTCTTTATCCAATTTAGGTTCGTTTTTAGGTTCATTTATTGTTTCTTGCGGTTCAATTTTCTCTTTCAATACTGCTCCGCCAGTCCCAAACGCTAATGATGCATCTGCGTTTTGACTAGGCTGTATATATATCGCTAAAATCGCATTTATAATAGCTGATTGTAGTTCTAATAGTGAATAATCTGTCACTTTTTGCAATTCATGCAATACTCCGCTCAAAAACGGAATTCCCCTTATCTGATCAGCATATTCGGTTATGAAGGAATGTATAACAAACAGTCTATTTTGATTGTTTGAATCATATTTAAGCACTCTTTTATAATTTCCTAGACTGTCATGTATAAAATACGCTATTTCCTCCCCACTACTAGAATATTCTATCCCATCTATTACCACATTCCCTTTCTTTGTCTTATAATCTAGCGGAGTATATATATTTTCAGGTGCGATTGTCTGCACTGATAGAGGATTTAGCCGATTCAAATCGCTTGAATATCGCAATACTAAAAATATTTCTCCATCCCTCAAATAATTTTGATACCATATCGCTTGACTTTGGTTCAAAGTCTTTTTTTTGTCATATATAGCATCTTTTGAATCTGCGTATATCTTCCAAAGTTTCTCTACTCTCCTAATCCATGTGTTTTTTTCTTGCTTCTCAATTTCTATGTCCAACAAATCCCAAATCGGACTTAATTCTAACGTCAAACCTGAATTGACTACATTTTCTGTTAATCTTCTCAAAAAACTTTTTGCCTGCGGTGTCTCAAAAATTGCTTTCCTACTTCTATTCCTTAATGTCTGGGTATCAAATGCAATGCTACTTGGATAATTCAACGACCCTTTTATTTTACTGCCTCCAAAAACATTAAAAAAATTGGGTGCATATAAATTCCCAGCAATACCAATTGCTTTCTCACTTACTTTTTTACGTCTAAAAATTTTAAATATATTCCACATCGCTATTTTATTTTTTCCTTATTTTTTATTTTATTCTCATTCACTACTAACTCAACAAAAATCTCTTCATCGGTTTTCCTATTAAATCCAATCAAAAAAAATTCTTGATTGAGCGCTTTCAATCTGCCATAACTGTTTGCAGTATTAGAATTATTCCTATTCTTATTACCTACCAAAAACCCGCTAAATCCTTGATATTTGCATTTATCTTTATCAAAATATATTGCTATATATTTTTGTCCTTTTTTACTTATTTTTGTATACCCTTTCAAAAAAAAATTCTTGATTATGTATTGTTATTATTCCCTCGCAATTATGCTTAATTTTCTCATTTGCCTCTACTCTTTCCAAAAACCCTCTCATATTTTTAGGCGTCTTATCATCCATAAATACATATTCCTTTTTAATATCCTAATTTTATATTTTTATTTATTTCTCTCTTTAAATACCAAATTGCCTTTCTCAAATCCTCTTCTGTTTTTGACTTATCTTTTCTACCTGCTCTTAATGTATATTTTATGACATTCCCAAGATTAAAATTTAAATCCCAAGCGTCTATTATTTTGATAGCCTCATAAATATTGTCTTTTCCGCCATAATAATCATGATGGTATGTTTTCTCGTTTAATATCAATTTTTTACTTCCTCTCTAAACTCAATCTCTTTTTTTTATATTTTTTTAAATAATTTTTAAGTTTTATCCTTACTCGCATCTGTAAAACTTTAGTTTTTTGCTCTGCAAAAAATACTTTTTTTTTGCGAGCAATGAGCGCAACGGAGTGGAGCGAGTTATGCGAGAGAGGGAACAAGGCGACGACGGGGAACCTGCCCGTCATGTCGCTATAATATTAGTATGGGATAAAGGGATACTTCCCTTTTTCTCCTCCTTTGATTAAACTAATTTAAAATATAAATTTTAAAATAAAAATATTTTGTCATAGTATATAAATAAAATTTTTAAAAATTTGTTTCTTTCTAAAAGAAAACAAAAAAAATTATTGCCCCCTAAACTTCGCCAAATTCTCCCAAAAATCCTGCCATGTCAAATGCGCTGTCCCGGTCAAATATTTCCAAATATAGATTGCCGCTAAATTATAGACCCTCGTATCAAGCGCTTCATTCCTTGTTTTGTAAGGCAAATGATACGTATATTTCACTTGTCCTGTAGTCTTATTTATAATTTCTTTCTTTTCCTCACTCGTCAACATCCTGAAATATTTCTCGTCATATTGGTATGGAAAAAAACAATACCCAACTGGGATTTCTCCAATATCATCTAAATCACGCTTTAAATACGAATACAGCTCGTCTTTCAAAACGTCTGTTGAAATATCAAATCTTTTTATATCTAATTTTTTCGTATCATAGTATTTGCTAGACATATCAATAAAAGTCTGATAATTTTTCAGATAATTTACGCCTTTGATTGGATACACGCCATAAAGAAATCTTTTACAAAATTCATATACGCTATTGGTCGCAAATCCTGCGTCTATCAAAGTAATGTCTATCTTATATTCCTTGCTCCTATCTTGGTTATAAAAGCTTTTCAAAATATATTTTTCTAATTCTTGCCATGCCAAATTTCTAGGATTAAAATTATCATTCAATGTCCCGCCAATATTCTCACAATTAAACACTTTGTAGGCTAACGAGTAAGAAACCTTATTTTTTAGCCACGCCACTAATTCTAATTCTAGCCTATCTTCTTGCACATCCACTCCAAGCGTCAAAAGCAATGTCCCTTCTGGAACTACTTCCAGCTGGTAATTCCTTCTATTTTTTAGCATCAATTTTTCATATTCAGGAGCCTTACCTCTATCATCCCACGACTCACCCAAAAATCCATTATAAAAAGCTCGCATTTTGCTATAATCGCTTTTGGCAAAAAGATATTCTTGCGCAAGTTTTTCCCAACTAAATACTCCATTCGGAGAATATAGCGCGCTCAAATGATAGCTACGTAAATCATTCACTAACTCTTGCGAAGTAACTTGCCACCGGCCATTTGGCAACATATAATCTTTTTGATAATTTTTTATTTTTGCATGACATTTTTCACATCTATAATACACACTATCCTCTACTAAACGATTATTATCGTCTACTTCCCAAATTAGATTTACAAATTCCAACTTTTGAAAATGATTACACTCTGGACACGGCACATAATAATATCTCTGATCCCCTTTCAAAAATAATTCCTCAATTTTAGAATGACTTTTTAAAGTAGGCGTGGAGATATAAAGAATTTTCCTCGTTTTTGAAAATACATTTGTCCTAGCTTCTGCCAATGTAATAGGACTCCCGTGTCCTTTCAGTTCGTCTTTATATCTATCAATTTCATCAAGTAATAAAATATTTATTGACACAGACTGCAAAAAATCCACACTATTAGCTCCGCCTGACAAAAGATAACCGCCTGCAAATTCTTTTTTACTCCTAGTGTCTCCAGTGTTTTTATTATGTTTTTTTTTCACTTGCGAAAATATTTTATCTTTCATTCCAGCGCTATGTATCAGCCTATCAACTCTTAAATCAATTGAAGCCGCTGACGCTTTATCAGTACTCGTCACATACATCATAGCCGACGGATTATAATCTATCGTATACCCAAGAATGTTTTCAAGAATCCCAGTAGTCGCTCCTATTTGAGATCCCTTCATAAAAACCACTTTTTCCACTTCGCTATATTTTGAAAAGCAGTCCATAATTTCAACAAGATACGGAAATCTCTTATTATTCCATCTACCCGGCATCGGCGTTAATTCTTTTGGCAAAACTCTATTTTTTTCCGCCCACTCTGACACTTCTAAATTATTCGCCGACAAGTCCATATTTTCAAAAATTTTCAAAACTGACCTCACATCGTCAATTTGCAAATATTCGTATTTTTTTATATTTATCGCATTTTCCAACATTTATTTCCTCAATTTTTTTTTGTTATTTCCAATCCTCAAGATTCTCGGAAAAATCAACCATCTCTCCGCTTTCTAGTTTGAATTCATACACTGCTTTGTTAAACCTACCCATCGTACTTGTCGGTTCTAAGCTATATAAAAATTTCAATTTTCGTTTAAATTCTTTTTTATTGTTTTTCACCTTATTTTTATTAATCATTTTGTCATCTCCTCTAGCTCTCAACATCTTTATTTTTTCCTCTCTCTTCATCATATTCCTCATTCCCCTACTAAACTTCAGCCAATCCAATGTGCTCCAATGTTCAATACATTCAAATACCAACACGATTACAAATGGTGCTGCCGCTAAAAATATTACAATCAAACAGTCAAATATTTATTTCATTCCTTCACTCTCCTTTAATAATTCTTAAATTTTTATCCCTCTTACGAGAAAAGCGACAAGTTTTTCTTTGTTTCTTTTCTAAAAGAAATCTCCTCAAACCTCAATCTTTTGTAGCTTCCTCTACTTGTTTTTTTATCTCTCTCAAAAACTCCTCTCTAATTCCATCAATAACATCTCTTATATAATCTTGTACCTCATCTAAAAAAATTTTTTTCTCACTATTCTTACTTTCAAAAAACGCCTTCGCCCTATCATAAAAAATACTCGGCGCATCAATAATTTTGTCGTTAAGAATGTTGATATATTGCGACATAATACTCAATATAAATTTTTTATTTATCAGCTCTCCTTCTTTTTCTTTAATCCTCATTGCCTTGATTTTGACTTCGCTCTCTATCAACTCTAATTTCAGTCTCTTTTCCCTACTGACTAATTCATCAAATTCTCTATTTTTATCGTTTATTTCCTGTTGTTTCTCCTCTCCAGTATTTTCTCTATTTCCCGTCTCTCGTTCTCGCTCTGGCTCTCGTACTCTCTCTTGCTCTCGTTCTCGTTCTCGTTCTCGTTCTTGACTATCCGCATATTTCTTTTTATTCCCTAAAATCTGTCCCTTCCTTTCTAAATAATCAGGTCTTGTCTCTCTATAACTTTTATTTCTTTTATGCTCCGTATCCAAAAGCCCCTTTTTATTGACAATTAGACGCCCATTTTTTATATTTCTTTCTATACACCCTCTAGCTCTGTTCACATATTCTGCAAACTGTGTCACCGTTAGTTCCATAAATTCTATTTATCCTATTTCTATTATATTTTCTTATTCTGCCTACCTTCTGCCTAGTAGGCAATCAATACTCTTTATCAGTCGTGAAGTCGCTGGATGCGGATTTACTCCAAATCCTCCCCAAAACCTCCACAGGACCCAGACGAGTTAAGGCTCGTTTTTCTTTTTACTTGCCTTCCAGAGTTCTAAATCTTCTTCTTTAAATTCTTTATTTTTTATTTTTTTTATATATTTCTCATCATAAATTTTTAACGCTTCTTTAATTGCACTCATATCTGGTACTTTATATTTCTTTACAATCTCTGTATATGTTGTTTTATTCCCATCACATGTATTCTTTTTATCTTTGATATATTGCTTCCTCTCCTCATATTCAAACCCTATCGCTCGCTTTATTAATGCTTCCCTCAAATTATTTATTATTTCTGACTTGTTTACTCCTTCTATCATCTCCCGAAACTCTACAAACTGACTCTTATATTTATTCCACGTGCTATATCCTATCCTAAGTCTTGCAGCACACTGTTTCTCTGTTGCTCCTTCTCGCAACCACCTCTTTATATATTCAAAATTCGGCTTTATATTCCTTTCATACTTACCTTTTATTCCAGCACTCATCTCTTTTTATAATTCTCATATTCCTTAAAAAATCTATAATCATCGTATACTCTCTGCGGATTCTCTTTCTTGGCAAATATCAAAAACCTATTAAAACTTACAAAAAATTTATTTCTACTAAACTCCTCCAGACTTTCAAAAATCTTATATGCTTTCCTACATTTCTCTAACCTTTCAGTTTCTTCTTTGATTTTTCTTTTCGCTACATCAATTTCATATCCATACTTGCCTTCAAGGTCTATATTCACTTTATCCTCTAAACTTATATCCTCTACGCCTTTTAATATTTTTTGTACCTCATCTGCTTTCTGATATACTTCTGCTAATATCTCACTTGATGTCTTTTCTATTTCTTTTTTTTCTTTTTTTTTATATATTTTTTTCTTTTTTTTATTCATTGTACTATTCATTGTACTATTCATTATATTATTAATAAGGATAGGGGGTGTCTTTTTTGTCATACCCCATAGACAAAATGTCCACCCCCGTATGACATTTTTGACATACCCCCATGACATTTTGTCTATACTAGATGGGGGGGTGACATTTTGTCTACCCCTACCCATTTTTTCGTCAATCTTTACTTTTTTTTGCATTGCTTCAAATAAAAATATTTTTCTACTTGTTCCACCTTCATCTTTTCTTTCTATTTTTATATACTTTCTCGCTTCTAATTTTCTCAATACCCTTGATATTGTTCTTTTTGATACACTTAATACCTCGCTAAAATATTGATTTGTTGCCCAGCAATACCCATTTTTATTTGCTAACGATGTTATTTCTGCATATAGCATTTTTTCACTTGCCGACAAATTTTTATCATACCTGACATTCGCCGGAATTATTGAAAAATAATTTGCTTGTTTATCCATTCATTATCTCTCTTTATCTCTTTTGATTTTTGTTTTATCTGCTACTTTTTACTTCAATTCAATATATTTTTTTTAAACTTGTTTGTTTTAATCTTATTAGCGCGTCCTCTATATTCATTATCTCTTTGTCTAGAAGGTTAATTTCTTTTTCAACATCACAATATTTCCTTAACGCTATTCGCTTATTTTTTAATTCTTTTAGTTTATTTTTATAATTTTTCCTCTCTATATTTACTTCGCTTCTTAACATTCATTATCCCCAATATCCCTTTCATTAAACTTTGCTATAATCAATGCTATAATCAATAAAACATACTTTCTAAACACATCTCTTGTGACAATTTTTCTAATTCGTTCCTATAAATCTTTTCTCTCTCTAGCAAAATCTCTCTATTTTTACAATACGGACACACATCTTTTATTGAAAAATTTACCTTACCCCAATTATTATTATGCCAGCAATCTCCGCAAATTTTTAATTCTTGCTTCATAAAAATCCCTCCTCTTTCAATTATTCAACCACTCCCATCTCTTATTGTATTTTTCCATATACTCATTATTATTTTTTTTAATGTTTGACTCTGCTATTTTCTTTTGGCATCTCCTACAAATATACAATCCTCTACCTTCCACCCTAGCGAACTTTAATATCCCAACTCTAAAATTTTTATTACATAAATCGCATTTCATCTTTTCTACCT
>JAIRLV010000187.1 GCA_031259185.1 Elusimicrobiota bacterium
CTTTTAGATGAAAATCTATAGTGGTTTTTATTCCTTCAATTTTCAATTCATTCAAACTTCTTCTCATAATGCTAATACTTTCACTCCTAGTATTTCCAAAAGATAAAAGTTTCAAAATCATAGAATCGTAAAATGTCGGAATCGCGTATCCGCAATAAACATGAGAATCGATTCTAACTCCCATACCTCCCGGAAGAATTATATTGTCAATCTTTCCAGCAGAAGGCATAAAATCGTTTGCCGAATCTTCTGCATTAATTCTACATTCTATTGCATGACATAAAATTTTCACATCCTCTTGCCTAATTTTTAATTTATACCCTGCTGCTAGTTTTATTTGTTCTTTTATTAAGTCTATTCTCGAAACTAATTCAGATACTGGATGCTCCACTTGAATCCTAGTATTCATCTCCATAAAATAAAAAACGCCTTTTTTATCAAGCAAAAATTCAACAGTTCCAACTGTAGAATATTTTACAGCTTTTGCAGCTTTACAAGCTACTATTCCCATCTTTTTTCTCAATTTTTCATTGACGGCTGTGGAAGGGGATTCTTCAATTAGTTTTTGATGCCTTCTTTGTATAGAACAATCTCTTTCTGGCAAATAAATAACATTTCCATAAGTATCAGCTAATATTTGGAATTCAATATGTCTAGGCTCTTCAATATATTTTTCAATATAAATGTTTTCATTTCCAAATGCTGCTTTTGCTTCCATTTTTGCTGAATTTATAGAATTTTCGAGTTCTTTTTTTTCAAAAACAACTCGCATTCCTTTTCCTCCACCGCCGGCAACAGCTTTGATTATGACTGGATAACCTATTTTTTTCGCTATTTTTTTTACATCCATTTTATCAGTAACAATTTCTTCAGTTCCGGGAACAACAGGGACGCCATTTTTCATCATGATTTCTCTCGCTTTTACTTTGTCCCCCATATTCAAAATTGCATCCTTTTTAGGTCCAATAAATACAATCCCGCATGACTCGCAAATCTCTGCAAAATGCGTGTTTTCTGCTAAAAAACCATAGCCTGGATGAATAGCATCCGCTCCTGTTAATTCTGCAACGCTTATTATATTTGGGATATTCAAATAACTTTCGTTTGATGGAGCTGGACCTACACAAAATTTTTCATCAGCAAGCTCCACATGTCTACTTGTTTTATCTGCTTGTGAATAAATAGCGACTGTTTTTATTCCCATTTCATTACAAGCTCTGATTATTCTAACTGCAATTTCTCCTCTATTAGCTATCAGAATCTTATTAAAGATATTCAAAATTACTCCTCCGCAATTTTTAACGATAAAGAATCTTTATATCTTTTTAAAGCAAATTAAATATTCTATATTCCCTGCATATCCTTTTATTGGAGACTCGCAAATTCCAATTACCTCTAAATTAATATCATTAATAAAATTTTTTATATCGCATACAACTTCATGCCTAGCGCTCTGATCTCTAACAACACCGTTTTTACCAATTTTTAGTCTTCCTACTTCAAATTGTGGCTTTATTAATGCAACGCACACAAATTTATATCTTAACAAATTATTCAAATTTTGTAAAATTTTTTTTAAAGATATAAATGAAACATCTATGCTAACAAAATCAATTCTATCATCTAATTCCATCCCATTCCAGATTCTAAAGTTTATTTTTTCTAAATTTACAACTTTTTCGTTGTTTCTCAATTTCCAATCCAGTTGTCCATAACCGACATCCAATGCATAAACTTTTTTAGCGGCGTTTTGAAGCATACAGTCTGTAAATCCACCCGTAGAAGCACCAATATCTAAACAAATTTTATTTGACAAATCAATTTTGAACTCTTTTATTGCTTTATCTAATTTTAGCCCACCTCTTGACACGAATCTTTTACTTTCATCAATTTCTATTACTATATTCGCATCAATATCTACTTGTTGTCCAGCTTTGTCTATAATTTTATCATTTACTTTTACCTTTTGCGTCAAAATAAAAGCTAATCCTTCACTTCTACTTTTTACTAATCCTTTTTCAAAAATCAAAACATCTAATCTTTTTTTCATGAAACTCCACTTTTTTTAATTATATCATAATATCAATTTCTCTGATATTCTAATTTGATTATTTTATTTTATTTTATTTTATTTCAATCAATTTATTTATTAAATTTTTTAGTTTTTCTATCAATAAAAGCTCCTCTTTTTTCTCAATTTTATAATTCGTAAATTTATAATATTCTATTTCATTCCAAAAATTTTCAATATCATTTTGTATAGAAATATCTATTTTTAATATTGCTAGTTCTTTCTTTATTTCAAACATTGAAATTGTATTTCTATGATAATTTAAATCTAATATAAATCTATTCTTTAGATATTCCAAAAATATTTCAAAAATTTCATTCAAGGCATACGAAGTATTTCCAATCCTATTTCTATTTTTATATCTGTTTTTTACTATATTTTCCTGTAATTTATCTAATTTTTTTATAAAAAGTGAACTTTGTTTATTAATATTTTTATTTTTATGGTTATATTTGTGTTTGCGTTTATTAAAATTTATAACTAGGTTTATCATTACATAAAAAAGTATAGGTATAAAAAATATAATCCAAAAACTTATATTTTTATAGAATTGTATAGTTTCTAAATTATTTTTCAACTTCAAATTTGTTTTTGTCTTTATAAATCTAATGTCTCCTTTTATTATTTTTGATTTTCTGGATTTTGAATCTACTTTAGTTTCTTCTACAATGTTTTCTGTTTCAACTTTATCGTTATATTGAATATTAATATCGTCAAATTTTTGCGCTAATTCTACATATTTTTTAGTTTTAAAATTAAAAAACGAAAATTTTATGTTAGGAACTTTTTGCTCGCCTTGAACTAATGGAACTATCATAATCCTAAAATTTTTACTACCTTTCAATCCGTTTTCATCTTTTTTAACTTCTACTTTTTCTACAGGCTCATAAACTCTAAAATTTTGCGTATTTTCAAATATAGGAGGATTTATAGTATTTACATTACCTACGCCAGAAATAGTTACGTCAAAAATTATAGGCTCTCCAACTTTATAATTTTCATTTTCAAGTATTTTGGCGCTCATTTTGTAATCTCCAACCGCTCCAGAAAAACTTGTAGGTTTATTAATATTTGGTAAAGGTTTGACATCTATTTTTAATTTGTTTGTTTCTAATTTTACAGTTTTACCTTTTGAAAAAAATGGTATCCCCCAAAAATTATCATTACTTACTTGTTCTTCAATCGTAGCTTCTAATATAGCTGGATATATTATTTGT